>JBEBIR010000264.1:0-5561 GCA_040080315.1 Gemmatimonas sp. | reverse complement strand
GCACCACCGGCGGCGGAACGATCGGTTTCACCTCGGGCGGCTTCACCAGCGGTGGCATGACGGGCGGCGCCGGCGTGGGCGCGACCCGCACGTAAGTCAGCCGCTCCGATTTTCGCTGACCTCCGGTTCCACGATTGCCACCCCCGCCGCCGCCCGCCGGACCTGCCCCACCAGCTCCCATAACCTCGCGGATGAGTTCCGGCGACGTGAACGGCACGATGAGCAGCAGAATCACCAGAATGTGCATGGCCAGTGACACCGCCATGCCACCCGCGCGACGGGCCTTGGAAACCGGAATCCCGATGGGCGGTCGATAGCGGCCACGCTCGCCAGGACCTGGCGCGGGAGGCGGCACGTCGGATCGAATAGGTGTGTAGGGAGTCTCTTGATCCATAGGCGACGAGTCGTTCACGAAAACTACTACGGCGGACGAGCCCCAAGGGTTCGTCCGCCGCGTCTGCGAACCGTACGTGTCGAACCTTCACATGGTACCCGCGCGACGCCCAAAGGGGCCGCGCGGTCACCAGGTTCTCAGCTCACTTGGGAGGGACGCCGATAACCTTGACGCCGGCTCCGCGCGACTGATCCATCGCCCAGATGACGCTGGAGTACTTCACCGTCGTATCGCCCTTCACAAAGATGATCTTCTCCGGGCGCTGATCGTAAATAGACCTGAGCTTGGTGAAAAGCTGGGCCTTGTCGACCGGTTCCTTGTTAATCGCGAACTTGTCATCCGGCAGCACCTCCAACACGATCTGATCCGGATTCGGCGTCGCGTTCGGCTGCGGTGTTGGATCGGGCAACTGGGTGTCCAGTGCCTTCCGACTCATCGGGATGATCATCATGAAGATGATGAGCAACACGAGCAGCACGTCGATCATCGGCGTGACGTTCATGTCGTTGCTGAGATTGGTGCCACTGCCACCTGTCGACATGCTCATCTTACTGCCCTCCCGATTTAGCGCCGAGAATCTTGTCACTCTCGATCAGCGACTCGGTATTCGGCGTCTGGTCGGTGATAAGTGCCGCGACGCGAACGCCGTTGCGTGACAACATATCCAGCGCGTTGATGACCTTCAGGTACTCAAGGTCCTTGTGCGCCTTGACGTACATGATGTAGTCCGGGCGTTCCTGCAGAAAAATGCCGCCAACCAATGTCGCGATATCCTCGTCGCGCACCGGCTTCTTGTTCAGGTAATACCGTCCCTCGCTGTCGATGCCGAGCACCTGATCACCATCTTCCTCCGGATGAGGCTTGAGGTTCTGCCCTTCCGGTGGGACCGCCTTGAAACCCGCGTTGATCTGCGGGATGGTGATCATGAAGATGATCAGCAGCACGAGCATGACGTCGATCATGGGGGTGACGTTCGGTTCGGCCTTTACGCCGCTCCCGCCGCCTGTGCTCATACCCATCGCGCCACTCCTTGCGTGAAGCCGTCAGGCCGGCGCTCCCATCGGAGCGCCACCCTGGTGGCCGGTGTGTTCGTGCGAAGCCGACTCAACAACTACTGCGTGATGGACTGCCCGCTGGCCGTGTTGAACTCACGGGTGAAGCGTGAGCGTCCAAACTCACCGGAGACACCCTTGATGAGATAGTCGATCATTTCCTTCGACGTGTAGGTCATCTCGGCCGTCAGGTTGTCGATCTTCGTCTGGAAGTAGTTGAACGCCCACACCGCCGGAATGGCGACGCCGATACCGATGGCCGTCGTGATGAGGGCTTCGGCGACACCAGCGGCGATGGCGGAGATACCACCCGCGCCCGACGTGGCCATACCGGTGAACGAGTTCACGATACCCATCGTCGTGCCCAACAGACCCACGAACGGCGCCGTGGCGCCCGTGGTCGCGAGCACACCCAAGCCACGCTTGAGATCGACGATCGTCATCAGCATTTCACGCTCGACGGCACGCTCGGCGGAGTTGATGTCAGCCACCGTCACGGAGCCATCCTGAATGAGCGGACGGATCTCGGAGAGCGCACCACCGAGCACGCGCGCCACATGCGACTTCTTGTAGCCTTCGGCCAGCTTGATCGCTTCGCCGAGATTGTCCTCTTCCAGAAACTGCGAGAACTCGGGTGCGAACTTGCGCGTCTCGACCTGCGCCTTGCGCATGGCCCACCACTTCGAGAACAGCACGGTGAACGAGAACGCCGACATACCCAGAAGCGTGAACACGATACCCTTGGCGAACCAACCCATCGACTGGTACAGCTCCATCATCGACATGTTCATGACGCAAGTCTCCGAGAAACGAGAATAAGAAAACGCGAACTAGCGATTCAACGAGAACTGGAACGGCTGCTGCACCAGCTGCTTCACGCGACGGCCGCCAACTTCGGCGGGCAGGAAGCGCATGCGCTGCAACGCGTTCTTCACGGCGGTGGTGAACAGATCGTTGTCAGACTTGAGCGGCTTGAACGTGCTCATGTCTGCACGACCGGTTGTGTCGACGACGAACTGGGCCAGCACTTGACCCTCAATGCCGGCGGAGCGGAGCATGTCCGGATACGCAGGTCCCTGCGAACCCGGGGCCATCACGACCGGCTTCTCCACCTGAAAGTCGAAGTACGGCTGATCGCCCTGCGGAACCGGGCCCTTGCCGCCTTCGACACCCTTGGCCACACCACCAGCGACACCCTTACCCGAGAAATCGGCCTCGTCGGTCACTTTCTTCGACAGGTCGATGTCAGGAATCACGTTCGGGATTTCGATGGGCGCGGACAGCACCTGGAATCCCTTCGGTGGGGGCGGCGCGACGGTGACGTCCGGCGGTGGGGGTGGCTTTTCCGGCTCGGGTGGCTTCGGCTCGTCCTTCTTCACCTCGACAAAGTCCACCTTCTCTTCCTTGACCTTGTCGTTCTTGATCCCGGCGTTTGCCGTGACCACGACCAGAGCAACGACGACCACAGCATGGGCGACGACCGAGGTGGCAGACCCACCTATGCGCCTCTGCCTCTTCGGCTTCGATTCAAGCAGGTTGTTGAACATCTCGCTTGTCCCGTGTACGAGTTACGACCACATTCGGTTGACGAGTGGAGTCCTCGGCGAACCGACTTGGCGATTCTACTTGGCGGACATGATCCGGCAATGGAAAGAACATTAGGATCGGATTAATCCGCGTGACGATTCCCTACTCAGGAATGTAGATCAAAGCGATATGGAATCCGCACCAACTGGCGGACTTTCTTTCCAGCCGCTTCGGCAGGGATGAACCGTAGGCTGGGAACCACTCGCCCAACGGCCGACGAGAACAACTCGTGGTCGGCTTGCACCATGCGCAGCGAACCGGACTCGACCCTGCCGAGCGTATCCACGACGAATTCCACGATCACACTGCCGGACATGCCGGCCGATCGCAGCATCTCTGGATAGGCCGGGACGCGCGCACCGGGTCGAAGCACGACGGGTTTGTCCACCTGCTCCAGTGTCAGCGCGCCGCCGTCGACCACCGCGCTCGCGGCGAACGTACCGGTGCCCCCCGGCGTGCCGATCGGGCGACCGCCGTAGTCTGTCAGTCGTGTTTCCGGCATGCCCAGATCGATCGGCGGTAAGCCGATCGGAATGTCGATCACCGTCGACAGTGCCGGGGCGCCTGGCGCGCTCGGCGTCGACATCGGATCGGCGTGGACGGCATTCCGCGGTGGCGTGGGCGCGATCGGCGGTGCGAGCACGGGAATGAATCGCGCTCGTGGGAGCACCGGTGACGCATCGCCTCGCGGCGGTGACGCGGTGAGTACCACAATCGCGGCGACGACCGACGCGTGTCCCAGCGTGGAAATCAATGAGCCGCCCACGCGTGGCGCTGGTGCGGCATTCGATTCGAGCAGCATCTGGAACATGACATCCTCCGGTGCGAGAGACCGATGCGACGTGTCCTGTTCTCAGCGTACGATTGAC
This sequence comes from Gemmatimonas sp., assembly GCA_040080315.1. Taxonomy (GTDB): domain Bacteria; phylum Gemmatimonadota; class Gemmatimonadetes; order Gemmatimonadales; family Gemmatimonadaceae; genus Gemmatimonas. The sequence goes on along the minus strand of JBEBIR010000264.1, from coordinate 1,659 downwards.
ACATTAACGCGAGATGTCGACGTGCTGAACGAACGATGAAGCCGTCATGAGGTTTCGATGGCGGGCAACGGCATCGCGGCCGGATACTCACCCGTCATGCCGGACCCCGGCGCACCGGCGAGAGGCAGGGTCACCGTAAACGTGCTGCCGCGCAGGAGCCGCGATTGCACGGTGAGTTGACCTCCATGCGCTTGCGCGATCCACTGACAGATCGCGAGGCCAAGCCCGAAGCCGCCGCGCTCGGAGGCGCGTGATCGCACACGATCGGCGCGCCAGAATCGCTCAAATACATGCGGCAGATCGGCGGCGGCGATGCCGATTCCGGAGTCGTCAACGGTGAGGCTGACCACCTCTTCGCCGCGTGCCAGCGTGATGGTGACGCGACCCTTGCGCGGCGTGTACTTGATGGCATTGGTCACGAGATTGAGCATCAGCTGCCGAAGGCGCGTGAGGTCACCCAGCACCTCCGCCTCCTCGATGAGCGGCGCCTCGATGGTGAGTTCCGCCTCTTCGCCCAAGAGACGCGCGGTTTCCACGACTTCGCGCACCATCGTGCCCAACTGCACCGGTTCACGAAAGAGGTCGAAGCGTCCCTCGTCGGCACGCGCCAGCGTTAGCAGCGAGTCGACCAGATCCGCCATGCGCGTGACTTGTTCCAGGGCCTCCTCCAGCGCGATGGCCTTGTCGTGAGCGGTGGCCGTCGACGACATCGCGCGTTCGACGTCCACCCGCATCACGGCCAGCGGCGTCTTGAGTTCATGGCTCGCGTCGGCGGTGAATCGACGCAGCGCACCGAACGAGGTCTCCAGGCGCCCGATCATCTCGTTCAGCGTGCCCGCCAGGCGCGCCAGCTCCTGTCCGGCGGCACCGATGTTCAGTCGACGATGCAACGAGCGGCCGTCACTGATCGCCTCGGCCTGGTCCACCATTCGGTCGATAGGGCGAAACGATCGGCCGGCAATGATGTAAGCAAAGGTCAGTGACACGCCAAGCAACAACGGCGTGACCACGAGCATGGTCGAAATCAACTCGCGTGGTGTGTAGCTGACGCTTGACGTACTTAATCCCGCGAAGACCCGATAGCGCGCGTCCTTGCCAAGCAACACCTCTCGCGCGGCCAGCAAGACCTTGTCGTCCCGCGTGGACACGAGGCGTGTGGTGCCATTCAGCACGGAATCGCGCGCCCAGCCACTCAGGGTCTCGCGCGCCTCTACGGACAGTGCCTCGGCGGCGCGCGATGCGTAGATGTCGTAACGCGTGCTGTCCTGCACCAGCACATAGCCTTCCAGGAGCGACAGAAACATCCCCATGCGCACAGACACCTGACGGGCCGCCAACGGATCGTCCTGCGCCACCACCGCCTCCATACCACTCGAACGCGCGAGGTTCACGGCCTTCACCACCAGATCGGCCTCCGCTTCGACACGCTCGTACAGTTCGTTCATCAGCGTCGCTCGGCGCACCGAGAGCAGCGCGAGCGAGAATAGCAACAGCGTGCCCATCATCGCTGCCGCGTAGGCCGTCGTCAGCCGTGTTCGGATGGACCGCACGGACGTCCGTTCCGCGCGCTACGCGCGAACCATGTAGCCGACCCCGCGCACGGTCGTAATCAACTTCTTCTCGTGATTGGCATCGACCTTCTTCCGCAGGTGATTGATC
>JBEBIR010000263.1:0-5568 GCA_040080315.1 Gemmatimonas sp. | reverse complement strand
GTCTTCACCGTGAGACCAGCTCTGGTTCCGCGAAAGGTGATGTTTGGCTCGTCGGACTGTCCATGCAGGTCAATCAGTAGGGAGCCGGACGGGTATTTGCTCCTGATTGGAGCGATAAAAGCCGCCACTTGATCGTGGTAAGCGCGGTATGCGGGCATCATCTCGACGGACTCCATCGCATCTGGCTCGGCGCGGTTTGCGTCCAGGTGCTTTCGACTGAACTTCGCGATCACGAGATAGGGACGGTTACCGAGTTTTTGCTGTAAGAGGTTGGCCATGCGTTCCGCGAGTTCCCGGGTGCCTGCGTCTCGGACAGTGGCCCCTTTGGTTCGGTGCGGGAACAGTCCTAGAAAGTCAGCGCCATCGTGAGGCACCGTTCGGCCGTCTGCGCCGTCGAGTTCACCGTCGGTGACGAACAGATTCTTCACGTCCCACGACTGACAGTACGCATTGAGCACCGACGTCTTCGGATCGTCACCCATCCGACAGGTACCGACTTCGTGAATGATCTGTCCGCCGCGCGCGATGGCGCGATTGCCGTCGGTTTGCACCGTGCCCTGCACCTTCCCACCCATCGCTTCGATGATCTGCGCGAACGTGGTCTGCATGTGCACGGCCTGCTTCAATTCATGGTCCGACCACTTCCAGTGGAAACGCAGCACCGGAATGCCCCACTGATCCACCACGTCGGGATCGATGTCGCAGTAACTGTCCTCGTTGGGAATCATCTCGCCGCGGCCGTCGAAGTACATGAACGTGCCGTAGTAGCGACGCGCTTCCTCCTTGAACTTCTTGCCGTACGCACCGCCGGTGAACGATTCGAGGCCATTGAAAATGCCCGGCCCCGGCATGCCGCGACCGCCGCCGAACTCCACGTGATAGCCACGGGCAAAGCCCAACTTCCCGCCGAGTTGCTCTTTGTACAGCCACCAGGGGATGTACATGTGCATGCCCGATGCGCCGTCGGTGTTGTGCGCCGGCAGGTTCTCAAGCGCCGGAATCTGCCCGCCGATGCCAGCACCAACCGTGTCCATGAGATACTTGCCAACCAACCCGCTGCTGTTCGACAGGCCGTTGGGAAACGCCGCACTCTTGCTGTTGAGCAGAATGCGGGCGGTTTCGCACGCGCTCGCGGCCAGCACCACGATGCGCGCCGTCACATGCCGATCACTTCGCGTGCGCTTGTCGATATAGTGCACGCCGGTGGCGCGACCCTTCGCGTCGACGGTGACGTCGCGCACCATCGCGTCGGGTACGATGTCCACGTTGCCCGTGGCCAGTGCCGGCGGCAGCAGCACGGTCGTGGACTGAAAGTTCGCCTTGATCGAGCAGCCGTTGCCGCAGGGCGTCGCCCAGAAACACGCCTGCCGACTCAGCATCGAATCGCGCAGCACACGCTGCGCCAGCTTGTTGTTGGGATGAATTTTCTGCGGCAGCGTATTCGCATTCTGCCGCTCCGTCATGATGGCCAGGTGCGCCGGAATGACGGGGATGCCCATGGGCGTCGCGTGCTTCTTCGCCAGCAACTCCACGGCACGCGGTGCCGGTGGCGGCATCAGCACACCCGGCGATGAGCGCGGCGTGTTCTCCAGATCGTCGTCGCCGCCGTAGACACCCACCAGCATCTCGGTCTTGTCGTAGTACGGCGCGAGCTCCCGATACGTCAGCGGCCAGTCAGCACCCAATCCATCGCGCGACTTGGGTTTGAAATCGTATTCGCCCATGCGCAGCGAAATGCGACCCCAGTGATTCGTGCGACCGCCCAGCATGCGTGAGCGCCACCAGCGAAAGTCCGTGCCCGGTGCATTCGTGTACGGCTCGCCGGGAACTTCCCAGCCACCGTCGACCGTGGCGTCGTAAAAGCCAAACGGCTTCTCGCGCGTGCCCGCCCCGCGCAGCGGCGCCTCGCGCGGCAGCTTGAACATCGGCGTCTCGCGCACCGGATCGTACGAGCGACCCGCTTCCAGCACGAGCACTTTCAGGCCGGCGACGGCAAGCTGATACGCTGCCATGCCACCACCTGCACCAGAACCCACCACGATGACGTCGTAGTTCGTCTGCGATTTCTGACTATTGTCGAGCACCCGGGAAGCTCCTGAAGGAATCGTTTTCCAATGTACGCCGGATTCAGGCGTCGGGGAGGCGGTAGGTCCGCTTATGCCCTGAACGCTTTGCCGACTTTCGCCGTACCTTTCTGCACTGTTTCCTCCCGTTTCGCCACCGCCTGTTCAGGACTCGAACTGTGACTCGTGCTGCATTCGCCGGTGCGCTGGCGCTCGTCGCTCTGACCGCTCCCCTCTCGGCCCAGACGCGTGCATCGACCGCCAAGCCAACCAAGGCCGCACCGCCGGTCTGGGCCGACGAAGGCCCGAGGACGTGGGTGCCGCGTCCAACGTCTCCCGAGATCACTGCGAATGATCTGCGCACCCGACTCTACCAGTTTGCTGACGACTCCATGCAGGGGCGTCGCATTGGAGAGTTGGGGAACCACAAAGGCACCGACTACATCGCGCGTGAATTCAAGCGGCTCGGGCTTCGTCCCGCCGGCGACAGCGGCACGTTCTTTCAGGTCATGCCCTACGGACCGCTCGGTTTCGACGTCACCCAGTCGCGACTCGCAGTGGCCGGGCAGGCGCTGACCCCGACGTCCGATTGGGTACCAACGGCGCCAAGCGCGGCCAATGGTTTCGCGTCCAAGGTTGACCTTCGCGCGGTGCAAACTGTCTTTGCGGGTCGGTGGGGTGACACGACCGTCATGCTCGACCCCGCGGCGTTCAGCGGCAAGGTCGCCGTGTTTCTTGCGGCGTCCGGCGCTCCGACTTCTGGTGGAGGACGTGGACCCGCGTCGTTCCTGAGCTGCGCCGATGTCCCCAACAAGTTTGGGGCGGCCGCTGCGGCGGCCGTGGAAGCCGCGGCGGCAGAGGCTCGACGCGCGAATCCGGCAGCAGCGCCAGGTCCGGGACGCGGGGCTGGTCCTGGAGCGCCAGTCGCGGCACCGCGCGACACCCGTGCCCAGCGCGCCGGTGCGGTCGGCGTGCTCATCGTGGGACTCGACGACATGAATCCGGCCGCGCGCAGCGGGGCGTTTGCCGGACGCATGACCATGCAGCCGACTTCTGCAAACGCCGCTGGCACGATGTCCGGCGCGACCATTTCGAAGTCCGCGGCCGCTACCCTGTTTGGCAAGCCGGCCGAGCAACTTGCATTGGGCGACGCCGGTCAGCCGGTGACGGCCAGTTGGAGCTACGAATGGCGCATGTCACCGACACCCGCGCGCAATGTCGTGGCCGTCCTTCCGGGATCGGATCCCGCGCGCGCCGCCGAGTACGTGTTGGTCGGCGCGCACAACGATCACGTCGGCACAAACGCAGTCGCGGTTGATCATGATTCACTTCGCGCCGTCAACATGGTCACGCGCAAACAGGGCAGCAACGATCCGTCATGCGCTCCGACGGCGGATCAGCAGCGCCAGATCGACTCGCTCATTGCGCGCGCACGCAGCATTCGCGCGCCGCGTCGCGACTCCATCATGAACGGCGCCGATGATGACGGTTCCGGCACGGTCGTGCTGCTGGAGATTGCGGAACGATTCGCCACGGAGAGACCGGCGCGCTCAATCATTTTCGTCTCCCATCAGGGCGAAGAAGCAGGACTACTCGGCTCCAAGTGGTTTGTTGATCATCCCACGATCCCGCTGACTGCCATTGTCGCCGCGCACAACATGGATATGCTGGGGAAAGGACGGGTGGATCAGGTGAAATTTGGAGGACCCACCTCGGTGCAGACGCTGGGTGCGCGCAGACTGTCGCGCGAGTTCGGCGATATCATCGACTCGGTGAACGCGGTGCGCAGCGAAACCATGGCCATCGACAAGTCATGGGATGTCACGGCGAATCCGATGAATCGCTTCTGTCGCAGCGATCAGGTCAACTACGTCCTGAAGGACATCCCGGTGACGTATTTCTCGCTGGGCTACTCGCTGGACTATCATCAGGCCACGGACGAACCGCAGTATATCGAGTATGAGCACAGCGCACGTCTCGCGCGGTTTATTCACGACGTCATGATGGCCATTGCCCAGCGGAAGGACCGTCCGGTCATCGCCGGCGCCGATCCTGCCTACCCGCGCTGTCGCTGATGCGCCCGAACCTGGCCTGTGCACTCCGTGTCGGCGCGCTGCTTGCGTGTTCAATGGCGATGTCCGGTTGCCTCAACGAGGGGTTAATCAAGCAGCCCGAGTTGACCGTGATTCCCGGTCTGCCGACTGGATGGAGTGGAACCGCCAACACATCCGGCATCGGCACGACCGTCACCGACCGACACGGCGGAGCGACCGCCGCATACCTGTCGAGTGCATTCCAGGTCGGATTCCGCAGCAACCTCCAGCTGTCGCAAGCCGTTCGCGCGGACAACTATCGTGGCAAGCGGGTGCGCCTGTCGGCGTGGGTCAAACCGCGAAACGTCTCCAATGTCGTGAATTCCGGACTCTGGATGCGCGTTGACGGTCCGGGCTTGACGCTGGAGTACGACCACATGGCCACCCGCGTGGTCTCAGGATACGGCGACTGGCGACAAGTGAGCGTCGTCCTTGATGTGCCCGCGAACGCGATCGGTATCTCATTCGGCGCGCATTTCCAGGCGACCAACACGCTGCTGGTGGATGACATGCTGTTCGCCATTGTGGGCACCGATGTGGTGAGCACCAACACGCTCTCGACCCCGACGCCAGACAGCCGAGACTCAGCGACGATTGAAGCGGACTATGCGCAGCGACCGCTGAGTCCCGTCAATCTCGACTTTGAGGGTCTTGTCGCTCTTGGCAGCAGTGCGACGGCGCGTTTCGCGCGCGGCGCTGCGACTCCGCTACGCGCCGTGCGCGCGCGTCGGGTGTCGATCGCGAAGGTCCCCGAGGGGCCAGGTGCGACCCGAACGGGGGTCTGAACCAGGGACCGGGCACAGTGCGCACTCGCGGGGGTATGGTCTGACACCCCTCACGTACGGAGATGATTGATGACCTTGAACAAGTTGCACGCGGCGGTGGCGACGGCTGCCTTGATTCCACTGTTCGCCATGCCGGTGCAGGCCCAGCGGATCGGCATCGTGGCGGGTGGTACGTTTTCACAATTGCGCGGTCTCGACAATGTGCAGGCGAAGAACCGCAGCGGCACGATGTTTGGCCTCACGCTGAAGGTTCCCCTCAGCGGGCGCATGGCGGTGCAGCCGGAATTGCTCTTTCTCAACAAGGGGAGCGAGCTGCAGGTCGGCACCGCCGGCACCTCGGAGATCAAGCTCGACTATCTCGAGATCCCATTGCTTCTGCGATTCGACCGGAGTCTCTCGTCGCTGCTCACCCCGCACTTCTACGTTGGCCCGAGCGTTGGCTTCAAGGTTGGATGCAGTGTGACGGTGAGCACATCGCCGAGTACATCCTCCGACTGCAAGCGGGACGTGTTCTTCGAGCCCACGACGATCGATTGGGGCGCCATCGTCGGCGCCGGCGTTGACCTCAACATCGGCGGCCTTGGTGTCACCGGCGGCGCGCGGTATGGGATCGGCGTTGCCAACATC
>JBEBIR010000262.1:0-5606 GCA_040080315.1 Gemmatimonas sp. | reverse complement strand
CTGATTGGACGGGATTCGCCCGCGGAAGAAACCGGAGGACCAATCGTGCGCGGTGGCGAAGCTGGCGCTGGACCACGCGTCGAAGCGACTCGCCGTAAAGGACGCGCGCACATTGCCTTTGTGCCGCGGCGTATTGGGAACGATCAGGTCGCCCGGCACCAATGGCACGCCTTCGTCGACGGTGAAGTCGAAGTACGAGTAGTTCCCCGTGATGCGGACCCGCTTGCTCAGCTCGAAGGCGGCACCAAACTCCATGCCCCACTCGGTGGCGCGGCCCGCGTTGCCATACGAGTACACGATGGCGGTCGTGCCTGCCGCATCGTTCAGTCGCGTGAGTCCCGATCCTGCGCCGAGCGCGCCGTGCACCGCACCTTCAAGCGCCGCCTTGGCTGAAGGGCTGACCGATGCCGGTGCCGTCCACGGGCTATACGCGGAGTTGGCATACGGGAGTAATGCACTGACAAAATCCCGCACCACGGAGTAATACCCATCAACGGTGAAGGACACGCGGCGATCAAGCTCGCGGCGGTAGCCGACTTCGAAGCTGTTCACGTGCTCCACGTCGAGCGAGGAGTTTCCCAGGGCCAGCGCCGGCACTGCGGCCGTCTGCGTGAACAAGGTGCCCTGAGGAACATTCGACAGCGCCGCGCCAAACGCAGTGCGCATACCCGCTTCGAGTGCCGATAAGTCCGCCGGCAATCCCAACGGCACGTGAAGAAAGAAGTTCGTCATGCGCGGCGTTTGGAAACCCCTGCCCGCCGAGAGGCGCAAGGCTTGCTCTGGCGTTGGCGAGTAGACCAACGCCGCCTTCGGCGAGAACTGCGCGTCGTAGAGATTGGATCCGTCCGACCGGCCAGCGACGACAAGACTCAGGCGAGGTGTGATCGCGACCTTCAACTGACCGAACGCACCGGCCGACCAGTCGTTGCGTGCATCGTCCTCGACCGCCACCAAGGTGCCACGAGAGTCGACGAGACTGCGTCGATAGGACGCGCCGAGCACAAACTTCACGCGGTCATTTCGCGCTGATCCGTTCCACTGCGATTCGACGTGGAGCAGGCTGGACTTCTCCTCGATCGGCGCGCCGCTGGCCATCGAATGTTGCTCCGAACTGCGACCGGAATACCAGCCCATCACGTAGTAGCGCGGATCATTCCATACGGCGCGCGCCCACGGGCGCCAGGCGTGATCTACCTGAAAACGCCCGACGTTGGTCATGAACAGCTGATTCTCCGCGCGCGCGGCACCGCCTTCCACCGTTCCAACGGCGCCGTTGGCATGGTAGTAATCGAGCCGCGTCGAGCCATACACGTTCTCGACCGGCGCTGGGGCGCCGCTGGCCGACCCCGGCAAGCCAGCGAGGGATTGTCCATTGAGCGGCAGCACTTCGAATCCCGGGGCCGGCGTGTTCACCGGAAAGGCCGCGGTGTCCACACGACGGGCGTACTCCTTTTCGAGATCACCGAGATTTGTCCGCGACAGATGCCAGTCGTTGCTTCGCGAGAAACCCAGATTGGCGCGTACGCCGAACTGTTGGTCGCGTCCCATAACCCGTGCGTGACGGGCGTCGGCGCGTATCGTGGAGAGTTCGCCTCCAGACAACGAGACTTTGCTCCCGGTGACATCGCGCGGCGCCGGACCGATGATGTTGATGACGCCGTTGTACGCGTTCGCGCCGAACAAGGCTGCCGAAGGTCCCCTGGCCACTTCGATTCGCTCGAAATCATCGAGCGGCATGGAGAGGGCGCTCCACTCCTGCGCGGCGAGAAACGGAATCGCCAGATCGCGGCCATCCATCAGCACGAGCATGCGTTGGGCCAGATCGGAGTTGAATCCGCGCGTGTTGACGTTGAAGTCGTAGATCCCGTTGGAGGACACATCCATACCCGCGAGACCCTTGATCGCCTGGGGAATCTGACCAGTGGTGGCGTAGTTTCGGGACTCGACACGATCCACGACTGCGATTGCGACGGGTGCCTCGACCACCCATTGCGGAACTCGCGACGCGCCGGTAACCCGCACTTCCGAGAGCGCGTGCGGCACGGCGCGATACTCGATGCGCACGTCGATCCCTTCACCCGACGGTACCGTGATCGGGGCACGCTGTCCGCCGGTGGACATCCACGAGACGATCAGCATCCGGTCGCCCGCCGGAACACCAGCAAGGCGGAAGCGTCCGCGCTCGTCGGTGGCCGCGCGGAGACGGGTTCCCTCGACTTCCACACGCGCGAACTGAATGGGCGTTCGCGAATCGGTGTGCACCACGATGCCCGTCACCGTTCCACCCGCCTGCGCCGACGCGCGCGCTGGCGCGGCGAGCACCGCGGGAAGCGCAGCCAACGCCATCGCGACGAGTTGGTGCAGTCGCCTCGCGAGCGAACGTCTCGGATTCTGGCGCATGTCGGTGCTCCTCCCGGAGCTAAAGGAAACGACCGCGAGCGTCCCGTGTTCCGCCGGCGTTGTGCATCGCCCAGCGCAACTCAGGCAGGTCGCTCCGCGTCGAGCGAAAACACCCAGACCGGCTCGGCCACGTTCTTGAGCGACCGTCGCCCCTGATCGGACAGTTCGAATCGCCCCTCGACTCTGCGAGCGGTATCGGCCGTCACGAGGATGGATCCTCCGGTCGCTGCCGCTCCCACACGTGCCGCGAGGTTCGTGGTGGAACCAGAGGCAGTATACGTGTAGCGCGTTCCGGCCGCACTCTCAAATTTTGAGGCGCCCAGTGAGGCCGGACCCGAATTGATCCCGATGTTCACCACCACTGCCTCGGCGTCCCGCGCGGCGGTGGCGTTCAGGTCACGCGTTTTTTGTCGGATCGCCAACGCCGCTCTCGCGGCATTGGCGGCGTTCACTCCGGGATCCGGATCCTGAAACAGGATCATCAGGCCGTCGCCTGCCGTCTCGGCGATCTCGCCATCATTGTCGATGACATCCACCAGATAGCTGGAGAAGTATCGTTGCACCGTGTCGTGCGCCTGATCGGTTCCCAGCACCTCGCACATGCGCGTGTAGCCGGCGAGGTCCAGAAACAGCACCGAAACATCGGCGGTCCGTTTCTCCAGTCGGGGTGAGTCGGGATGCGCTTCGATGGCGCGCTGCACCGACTTCGGAACGAACTTGGCCAGTTCCACCTTCGCCTTCTCCAGCAGATCAACCTTGCTTCGGGCAATCTCGAGGGCCTGTGCGCTCATCTGCAGGTTCTCGCTGAGTCGAGCGTTCTCGATCGCCGTCGCCACTTCTGACCCGATCAACTGCAGCACCCGGAGTCTCTGCGGTGTGAACGCGCCCGACGTGAGGTTGTTCTCAAGGTAGAGGAGTCCGATCAGCTCACCCTGCTTGAGGACGGGTGAACACAGAACGGACTTTGGTTTCGCGCGAACAACATACGCATCGGTCATGAAACGAGCGTCACGGCGCGCGTCTGCCAGGACGAGATCCCCTTTGGTTCGGGCGACGTACTGCACAATCGGATAGCACAGCTCCGCGCTCGCGTCAGCGGGCTCCGCTTGCAAGACCGTGATCGATGCGTCGCCCACTGATCCACTCGCTTCGATCAGCAAATCGCCATCGCGCCGCACGATGACGCATCCCCGTTCGGCCCCGGCGTTCTCGAGTACCAATCGCAGCAGGCGATCCAGCAGCCGATCGAGCTGACGCTCGCCGGATATGGTCTGCGCGGTCTTCAGGACGGAATCAAGGTCCATCGTTTCGCCGATGCCGCCGACTTCCCAGCTCCCGCTGGTCGCGCGCACGGCCGCGATCTCGGTCGTGGTCGTCAGCGAGTGATCGGGGAACTCCGCTGCGAGTTTCCGCACCTTGCCGAGGGCGCCCCACCGGGCGTACAAACCGGTGGCGGCGCGGAGATACACGGTAGCCACGGTGCGGCGTCCCAAGGAAAGGGACAGGCGTCCGGCGAGTTCGTTCGCCATCGCGGCATTGTGCACAAAGCCGTGTCGCTCGGACGAGGCGATGGCCGCGTCATACTTTCCCAAGGCCGATTCGGGGTTGCTGACCGCCGTCGACTCGGCGTCCAGCAGCAACCGCTTGTCTTCAAAATTCTCCGCGCACGCGACACTCCACTTGCTGAACTTCTTCCGGCACTTCGTCAGAATGCGCGTCCACTTGCGAGTCTCGCTCGGCCGCGCCTTGGCCATCGCCGCGGCCACCAATCCGTAGTAGAAGTAGTGCTCGGAGGAGATGATCTGACCAAGCACCCGATCAACATGCGCCTCGGACTGCGCGCCGGTCTCAGCGGCGGTCTCATACTCTCCCAAATGATACGCGAGTTGCAGCTTGAAGATCAGGAACTCCACCAACCGCGTCGGATTGACGCTGCCCAGAACCTCGGCGGCATAGCGTGACTGTGCATACTCGGTCGCACTTGCGGCCGCGCCCTCCCTACCCTGCAGCACATCGACCCACTCCCGGGTCAGATTGACCAGCACTCCGAAGTCATTCTTGGACTCGTCGACAAACGGCTGATGGCGGTCGACGGTTGCCCGAATCTCATCGAGCGGTGTGCCAAGCGACATCTGCGAGAACACGACGGTCAGGATCGCGTACACGGCGTAGTCGGTGTGCCCGGCTTCGACCGCCAGCCGATAGGCCTCGTTCAGCAGCGTCAGGCTGATCGATTGCGGACGAATCCACGGACTGATGTACCCCGCGAAGACGTAGAGGGCGTTGCAGCGGACGCCGATGTCGTCGAAACGCTCACTCAGCGTCACGGCCGCGCTCCCAAAGTCGTAGCCCGCCTGATAGTCGCCGGTGAACGCCCCAATGACGAGGCCGTGCAACACGTATCCCTGGGGAGACGCCGAACCGTTTCCGTGGCGAATCGACATGTTGGTGATCTTCGCCGCCACGAGCGCCATCAAATACGGGTTCTGGATGTACGCCGGCACCGAAATGACTTTCAGGATCTGGAGCACTGCCTGCAGTCGCTTGTCGTGCATGTCCGGCAGTTTCACCAGATCGGTGGGTCGGCGGCGTCCTACCAACCAGCGGTTCTTGATGAGTTCGAGCACTACGTGCACGGCGTTCGGCTTGGTCGGAATGCGCACACCAAGTTCGCGCAGTGCCGAGAGACCGAGCGCGATCGCGGCATCGCTGCGTTCTGACGCCGTCGCGATCACAATCTGCTGCGTCGCCACGTACGCGCGATCGATCGGATCGTGAACGTGTGCCTGCAACAACGCGAACGTCTGGTCGGCGTGCTCGAACGCACCAGTGACAAAGTCCACCTGCAACCGACGCTTGTGGAGATCGTACGCGAGGTCGTAGTCCCGCTCCCAGCAATCCTGCCCGAGCAACGAAAGGCCGGTGTTGAGGTAGTACAGCGCCGCATCATACGCGCTCGTGCCCTGCGCCCGGCGCGCCGCGCGCAAATTCAGCTCGGCCAACAATCGTCGTTCGGGCAACTCGGCGAGGAGTTCGATGCCGCGGTTCAGATTGTTTACGACCTCAAACGGTGCGAGCGCCAACTCGCTGGCGGACATCGCCGCGTGCAGCAGGCGTCCGATTTGCAAGTGGATCCCGGCGCGCTGATCGCCAGGCGTCAGCGCGTACGCTGCTTGCTGCACACGGTCGTGCAAGAACCGAAACGT
>JBEBIR010000261.1:0-5606 GCA_040080315.1 Gemmatimonas sp. | reverse complement strand
TTGTTGGAGGTCATTGTGGTACTAATCTACCCGCTCGCGAGCGAAGACATCTGTTACCCGGCACGCCGTAGGTCGATCAGGACGCGATATTCGCCGGCAGCACGGTGAATCCGAGTGCCGTGGCGTTGGCACGCACGCGATCATCGAACGACAGGAGCGTCAGCGGCCCGATGGCTTCCTGCAGCACCAGGGCCGTGGCGAGATGCAGCGCGTCCAGCGTTCGCACGGGTTCGACCGGGAACGTCGCGCGCGCGCCCGTCACCACGCGGTCCGATAGGGCGTGCACATCCCAGCTCGACTGCGCGTCGTCCAGCAGGCGCAACGTAGCCAGTTCCTGCACGCCAGTGATGCGCCCGGCCAGCTTCGCGCGAGTGAGACCACGCGCGCATTCGAGGGCAGTCAGTGAAGACGTCACGACGCGGTCAGCGCTGTCCATCGCCGCGCGCACCAACGGCTCGGTTGACTCGCCGAGGAGCCACGCGAGCACCGCGCTGGATTCGGCGTACACGATCATGCGTCGTCGCGATCGGCGTTGAGCAGATCTCGCGCCGACCCGTCAGGCATACGCAGCGGACTGGCAGCGTATGATGCCATGGGTCGTTCGGCCACGCGCAGCACGCCGGATGCGGCCAGCCGCGAAAGGGCGCGTTCCACGCGAGACTCGGTGAGCGCGCTGCCGTCGGGTTTGCGCAGCTCTGCCACGACGCGACCGCGATCGGTGACGAGGTACGCCTCACCGCTTTGCACCTCGCGCAGGACGCGACTTAGCCCAGCCTTGAGCTCCCGGACGCCGATTGTACGCATGTAGTTATTGTAGTCACTTGAGACCACATTGTAAATGGCGGGCTAGGGGGGTGCTGGGCGGTGACGCGCGGCGCGCCACGTTCACGCGCTCTTGCTCTTCACCAATCGCCAGTACGCTTGGTGACACGTGTCCGCGGACATCGTTAACCGTCCTTCTTGAGTGACTGCGCGAACGTGGGCCGCCGAGTGTCGCGTGCTACGGCGTCGCCACGACTCGATTCGCGAGGGTGCCGATACCCACGTAGCTGCATGACATCGCGTCACCCGCTTTCAGCAGAACGGGTGGATTGCGAGCCGAACCCACGCCGGGCGGCGTTCCCGTCGCAAGAACGTCGCCGGGGCGGAGCGTCATGATGTTGCTGGCGTACGCGACCTGCTCGAACACGGTGTGAATCATCTGCGCCGTCGTACCGGTTTGCAAAACGTCGCCGTTCAGGATGAAAGTCATCCCCAGTCGCCCGACATCGGGGACGAACTCTTTGGGAGTGATGAAAGGACCCATCGGAGCAAACGTGTCATGGTTCTTGGCGATCACCCAGTCCGAGCCACTGCGCGTATCGCCTCGACCGCCGCGATCGGACATATCGTTCTCGAGCGTGTAGCCGAAGATGAACTCGCCCGCGCGAGCGACACCGGGCCGATTGGTTGTCCTCCCGATCACCACGCCGAGTTCGCACTCCCACTCGATCTGCGTCCGGCCCACCGGGATTCGCACGTCGGCACCGTGCGCAACAATGACACCCGGCGACTTCATGAACATGTAGGGATTCCAGCGCCAGTCGTCGGCCGCACGCTCCCAGATTCCTGGCGCGCTGCTGGTGTTGGGAAGCGCTCGGCCTGCCGTTGGTGGCGCCTGGCCAGGTGCGCGGCCCCGCGCCATCTCGATGTCGTGCTCAGCATAGTTCACCGCGACGTTGAGCATCGTGGTGGGATACATGATTGGCGGCAGGATCCTGAGCGCAGACAACGCGTGCACGTAGCTGGGTCGGCTGGGGCGACTCAGGTCGCCGGCGGCGCGAATGATTTCGATGATTCGCGCGCGCACGCCCGCGTCGTAGCGCCCAATCAGGTCTTTCATACCATCAACGGGCGCAAGCGGCGACCCGCCGAGTGCCGCGTGCGCGGCGTTGAAGTCTATCACGACAGAGTCACGCAGCACGATGCCGACAAACGGCCGACCGGCGCGTTCAAGCGTGCCGACCTTGAAAGGCTCAGGCGGTTGCTGTGCGATTCCAGTTGTGGCGATCAGGATCAGAAGTGCCGCTGCTGCGTGGACTGCCTTCATTCTTCTCTCCTGGCGACGGGTTCAGTCAACGTCACGTGCATGCCCTACTTTCGCTTCGGGACATACCGTCGGCAATGAGCCGCACGGGGGAACGGTCGCCGCGCGGTCCGCGGTCATTGCCACAATGTCCCCCGCGGCGGCGCTTTTGCGCGACTGCAGGAGTGGGCCCGGCTGCTCACTGTCATTTGCCCGTTCCCTTGCGTCGAGGTGTTTATGCGGTGTTGCTCTGCAGTCCTGGTTGCGCTCGTTCTTGCTGGTTGCGGCGGCGGGTCCGACCCGGCGGCGCCAACACCGACTCCAACGCCAACGCCGGCGGCGGTCGCCTCTGTGACGGTCACGGCTCCGGTAACCAGCGTGTTGGCCACTGGCACCGTGACGCTGAGCGCCACACCGAGAGATGCGGCCGGAAACAGCTTATCGGGCCGTGCGACCACGTGGTCCACTTCGCCCGCCACGGTGGCCACGGTCAGTACCTCGGGCGTAGTGACCGCACTCGCGCCGGGAGCTGTGACGATCACAGCAACGTCGGAAGGCCAGAGCGGGAGCGTTGTGCTCACCGTGGTCGATCCGCGGAACATCCCATTCTTCGAGAAACCATTTGCCGGAGAATGGGAGGTGGGAAATTTTCTCGATCACAACATTCCAAAGGAGTTTGTCGACAATAACGAGACGTTCACCGGATTTTGGGGCGAAGTTCATCCCGAGACCGGCGGAATGACGGACGGACATTCCGGATACGACTGGTTCATGCCGATCGGCACACCTCTGCTCGCAATGGGCCCCGGCGTTGTCAAGCGCGTAGACCTGGTCAGTCAATCGTTCTTCTGCCCAGTGCTCAACCGAAATGTCAATGATCAGATGAGTGTGTTCATCGAGCACACGCTCCCCGGCGGTGTCATACTCGAAAGTTGGTACGTGCACTTGAGTCGAATCGACGTGACGGTTGGCCAGGCGCTCACGACCGGTCAGGTGATCGGTTTGGCTGGCAACACGGGGTGCAGTACTTCACCTCACCTGCACCTTGAGGTGTTCCGCATGAATGGCGACGCGCGTCGAACACTAGACCCGTACGGCTGGACCGGGGCCGGGACCGATCCCTGGGAATCCCACGTCGACGGGACTGCCAGCATCCAGCTCTGGAAGCCGGGCAAGGCTCCAGTCCTGCAGCGCGAGATCAACATTCCGTACATGACGGCGCCGGCGTTAGCGCCGCTGGTGCTCACGAAGATCGTCTACGAGGGCGTCAATGACGCCACCAACCCAAACAATGAATACGCGGAGCTGACGCTGGATACGCGGGTGGCTTCGACGCGGTCGCTCAACGGCTTCGGATTCAAGCCTCAGAATCAGACATCGCTCGCCTATACGTTCCCGACTGGAATTACTCTGACGGCCGCGCAGCCCACTGTAAGGGTCTACACGGGCGCCGGCACCAATTCCGGCCTGACCCTCTACATGGGGAAAGCCGCGGGTATCTGGAACAACAACCGCAACAAGGTATGTGCCGTCGTGACCTTTCCGACCGCCCAAAGCGGCGTGTACCTGACATGCCCGTGACGCAGCGCGGTCTTTGCTGTGCAACGTTCCGCGCGCAATCCGCTCACGGCGTACCCGAGGCGCGCCGCAAAAACGCGTGCCAATTCGGAATGATCGTGAGCGGCGCACGCGTCGCGGCCGCGCCACGCAAGAACACGAATCCCGAACCGTCCGGCATCACATCGTAGTCGCCGTCAAGCGAGCCGTCGCCATCGGCGTCGTTGGCGAACAGCGAGTCTCGACGCGTCACCACCGCCGTGCCGTCGCGATACTCCACCTCGGCCACCATCAACTGCCCGGGCGCGCGATAGTACAGGCGACGTCCGTCGCGCGACCACCGCGCTTGCACGCCGCCGTGCATCGACACAGAGAGTCGCGCACCGGGACCCGGTATCGGGCGCAGATAGACCTCGGCCCGATCGGTCTCGTCGGACTGGTATGCGAGCCATTGCCCGTCTGGCGATATCGCCGGATCGGTCTCGTTGCGCGGGCCCGTGACAAACGGGCGCATCGTGGACAGCGACTCCGTGGGCGCGAGGAAGATGTCTCGTGCGCCGAGTGTGCGGATCGCCGACAGTCCGTTCACCGCGCCTGGCTCGATCTCGGCCAGTCCGGCTTGCGTCAATACCGATTCTTCGGCGCCACTGCCGTCCCATGGACGCCGCAACACCGACGGCACGCTGTTCGCGCTGTCGGACCGGACGAAGTACACCAAACGTCCGTCGCGCGACCACCGCGGGCGATACGACTTTCCATCGGCGGTCAACCGCGAGAACGCACCCGAGGGCACGTCGAGTATCCAGATGTCGCCGCGATTGAAGGCGCCGCCCCACTCTTGCAGCGCGATGCGACGGCCGTCGGGTGAGACGCGCGGCAAGTTCCACGGGCGCCGGTCGTCGGATAGCGGTCGCGCATGACCTGTGCGATCAACCAGCTCCACACGCTTCGGCGCAATGGTACTGGTGGCGAGGACGACCACCATCCAGCCGTTGTCGGCAACGGCCAGGTCGGGGTTCGCCGTGCCGTTCAGACCAACGGACTCCACGAGACGGGTCGGCGTACCGAGCAGCTTGCGTGAAGACGCCGAGAAGGGCACGGCCATAACCGTGCTCCCTTGACCAAACACGATGTGACCGCTTCGCACGTATCGTGGGAAGAACCCGCGAAGTGCCAGGGGACGTACCGCACCATCGGCCACGTCCAATATGCCGATGACCGTCGAATCAAGCGCACCGCGCGTCCTGTGGGCAATGCTCACCAGCGCATGCGTACCACCGGGCAGCCACTCTGGTTGTAAGTAGTAGCGTCCGTTGCCGCCCGCGGTGTCGGCGGCCATAACGGTTCTGGCCCCCCCGCCCTCGGCATCGGTCAGGACGACTCCGCCTAGAGTTTCGACCAGCAACTGATTGCTTTCGGACCACGAGCTCGCGCGTCGGAATAACCCCTGCAGCGCACCGGTTGGCGGGAGAACGGTGGTCGCTGTGCCGCCTGCCAGCTCGACCTTTTTCACCGCGCCCTGGAGATCGGAAAACACGACCCATTTGCCGTCGGGCGAGAGGTTGGGAAAGCTGGCTCCACTCGTACCCGGAATGATGCTCCACGTCGGGTCGTCTGCGCGGCGCATCCAGAGACCAGTCGACCGGCCGTTGGTGCGAGCCGCCATCACGAGCACGCTGCCGTCGCGCGCGAGCGCGAGACGCGTCCCACTTGAGAGCCCGCTGAGTTGCAGCGAATCGGGGAACGCGACATCAAAGCGTCCCGCAACCGGAGCAATCGGTGCCGTCTGGTTACGCGGCCATATCGCGAACGCGAGTGCGGCGACGGCAGTGAACCACGCGGCACCTTCTCGCCAGCGCAAACGCTTCGACGCGGCGGTAACGCGTTGCGCGCTCGTTGGCGCAACCGGACGCCAGAACTCCCAGTATCGCAACGGCGTAGCGGCGAGAAGTCACGATACGGCCCCCTGGCGCATGACCCTGTG
>JBEBIR010000260.1:0-5625 GCA_040080315.1 Gemmatimonas sp. | reverse complement strand
CCCTGCGGAACGAGCGTCTCGCGAAGCTCAGCCAGACGCGAGGCAAGCACGGGATCGTAGGGACGGCGACGGACCAGTTCTTCGTACACGTCGACCGCACGAGCCACAAATCCCTGAGACACGAGCAACTCACCCATCGTTTCGGTGACGAACGCCGGCGCCTCGGATTCAGACGGCGCGACGTAACCCTGTAGTTCCACGAACGATGGCGTTCGGAACGTGTCGTCTGCGTCCTCGATCGATGGTTCGGCCTCGGCGACCAACTCCTGCGCCACATCGGCGAAGGACTCAGACCCCGCAAACGAGTGCGCATCGTCTCTGGCCTCAACCACCATCGGTCCTTCGTTTCCGGCGGCGCGGGCATCTTCCGCGAAGGCTTCAGCAATCGCCTCCAGTCCCGGTTCGGCGTCGGCGAGTTCGACCACGTCGTCGGCACCGACTTCCGACATCGCAAGCCACGGAAGCTCCTGATCCTCAACGACCTCTGCTTCCACGACGTCTGCTTCCTCAACGTCTTCATCAACGACGTTCGCTTCAACGACGTTCGCTTCAACGACGGGCGCGACAGCGATCTCGTCAATCACTTCGGCGACAGCGTCTTCGGTGTCGGCCTGCGCGGAAAACGGCGTTGGGTCGCCGGGCTCGCGCCCGAAGGCGGAGATCGCTTCATCGATGGTGGAGGAATCAAGCGGCGTGGCGACTCGCGCAGTAAATCCGCGCGGGGTCATGACGCGGGCAACCAACTCCGACGTGTCGGGCCAGTTCGCCGCGATCAGCCCTTCTTCGAACGACGCCTCGTCCGCATCCATGGTGACGTCGCCGAATGCGTCCGCTTCGTCCTCCTCTGTCATGGCGTCGGGAGCGTCTTGTGCGTCTTGTGCGTCGGGGAATGTGAAGGCATCGGGAACGCTTTCGATTTCCGCAACCATCTCACTCGTGTTCTCCTCGTCGCTCTCCGCCGAGTCCATCGCGTCCAGGTCCAACGGGGTGCGATGCGCGATGTGCTCGTTGACGGCGTCGACATCGATCGCCCGCATGACGGCATCAGGCGTCGGCTGCACGCCGAATCCGATGGCCGTCATCGGTAGCGGTGGGGTCGCCCGCGCGAGGCTTTCATAGCTTGGCACTGCCGGTGGCATCGGTGGTACCGCGGCCGCGCTGCCCAGCGATGCGAGTTGCGCAGCGATATTGTCGTTGCGCGGATCGGCGTCCAGTACCCGTCCCAGCCAGCGTCGGGCGCTGGAGTCGTCGCCGACGGCTTGGGCGATATTCCCCAAGTGCTGCAGCGCGATCAGGTTTTCCGGATCGAGCTCGATGGCCTGCGCGAACACCTCGCGCGCTTCGGTCAGTTCGCCGGCCTCATAGAGGGCTTGGCCAAACACGATATACCCGCTCATGTGGCCGGGTTGCTTCGGCAAATGCTCGCGGCACAACGCGATCGCCTGCGCCAAGTCACCGGCTTTCCGGTATTCGTTGGCCAGCGGCGCGAAATAGCGTCGTGGGTTCTCCTCGAACTTGATCCGGAGCTCGTCGATCCGGGCAGCTGTGCTCATCCGTCCAGTCCCCTCAAGGGGTGATCCCGGCGAGACGCAAGGCGGCTACCGTAGCGCGCCAAGTTAGTCGTCATCGTTCGGGGAAGTCAATCGTGACGTCGGTTCAGAAGTTGTGCTGTCTCTTGCTTTTAGCGCTTCGTGGCGGCTAATTTTTCAGGCTCTGCCATATAGTGACGCTCGATCAGTGGTTTGGTCGGGAGGGCCCGTCGCGGCCTCGCGGCCGATCGGCGTCGCGCTTTGTCATCTGGTATCCCCCGTTCTTCCGACCCAAGGAGTCCCGCCCCGTGGTGCTGCAATCGATGCGGAGCGTCGCGAAATACATCTGGTGGTTCCTCGTCCTGGCGTTTGTCGGCAGCTTCCTGCTGTACGAAACGTCCGGACTGTCGGGCCGCTCGCCTGTGACGACCAACACCGCCGTGGCGACCGTGAACGGTGAGGATGTGCTGCTGACGTCCTGGCAGAACGCGGTGACCAACTTGGAGCAACAGGAACAGCAACGCCTCGGACGCGGCATCACGCTGGACGAACGCCGCACGCTCGAAGACCGCGCGTACGACGAGCTCGTGAATGAGGTACTGCTCCAGCAGGAGTTCAAGCGTCGCGGCATCACAGTAACAGACGAAGAAATCCTCGAAGCGGCACGAGTCGCTCCGCCGCCGCAGGCGATGCAGTCTCCCGACCTGCAAACCGACGGCCAGTTTGACATCAAGAAGTATCAGCGGCTGCTCGCCTCGAGTGTGGCGCGCCAGTCGGGAATGCTGGTCGGTCTCGAGTCATACTACCGCACCGAGATCCCGAAACAGAAGCTGTTCGATCAGGTCGCGGCGGATGTGTATGTGTCGGACGAACGACTGTGGCAGATCTACAAGGACCGTCACGACACGACACTGGTGAGTTACATTTTGCTGCGTCCGGAAGCTCTTACTGACTCGGCCGTCACTGTCACAGACGCCGAAATCGGGCAATTCTACGAACGGAATCGCAAGCGTTTTTCCCGCCCAGGACGGGCCGTCGTCTCCTTGGTGAGCGTGGCGCGCTCGGTAACCGCCGCTGATTCCGCCGCCGCGAAGTCGCGCATTGACAAGATTCGCGAAGAGATTGCGGGTGGTGCCACGTTCGACGCCGTCGCCAAGCGCGAGTCGAATGACTCCGTCTCGGGCGCCAACGGTGGTTCGCTCGGCAAAGTCTGGAAGGGGCGGCTGACACCCAAGATGGAAGACGCCTTGTTCGCGCTCAAAACCGGCGAACTGTCGCAGCCCGTGCTGACGCCATTTGGGTGGCACCTCATGCGTGTCGACAGTCGCAAGGCCGACACCCTCGAAGCGCGGCACCTGCTGATTATGATCGGCCAGAGTGATTCCACGGCCACTCGCACGGATCGTCGCGCCGACTCGCTGGCCAGTCAGGCGGCCAATCAGCAGGACCCCAAGCTGTTCGATGCCGCGGCCAAGACGCTGGGCATGACGCCCGCATCGGTGGTGGCCATCGAGCGTGAGCCGCTGAACTTCGCCGGTCGCGTCGTGCCAAGCGTGAGCGCGTGGGCATTCTCGGGTGCGGCCGTTGGTGAATCCAGCGACTTGTTTGACTCGCAGGAGGCCTACTACGTCGCACGACTGGACTCACTGCAGATTGGCGGACCGCAGCCGCTGAATGAGGTGCGTGAGGACATTCGGCGCCGTTTGACGCGAGACAAGCGCATCGAGAAGTTGCGCCCGATGGGAGCGGAGATCGTGAACGCGGCGAAGAGTTCGACGCTCGAGGCGGCGGCCACGTCGCGGCAACTCACGGTGGAGACCACACAGGCGTTCACGCGGATCGATGTGGTGCCCGGACTCGGCCAATTCAATCAGGCCATTGGCGCTTCATTCACCATTCCTGTGGGTCAAGTCGGCGGCCCGGTCATCGCGGCCGACGGACTGGCGCTCATTCGGGTGAATCGACGCACCGAGTCCGTCAAAGCGACGTTCGATGCACAGAAAGGCCAGCAGCGTGGTCAGCTGATGCAGTCGCTTCGACAGCAGCGGGTGGAAGAGTATCTCAACAGTCTTCGCGAGAGCGTGAAGATCGAGGATCACCGGGCCAAGGTGAACGCACAACTACGCAAGCAATCGGCGGCGGTGTAGCCGTCACCGACGTGCAAAACGGAAGCAGGCCCCGCGATCGTGATGATCGCGGGGCCTGCTTCGCTTGGTGCCAGGACTAGCTGATCAGGCGCTTCGGCTCAGGCCGTTCTTCCTCGTGCGCAGCGTCCATCGGCGTTCCCTGACTCACCCGATCCTGGTGAGGCGCCGGGTCGGTGATCTGCTTTTGCGCGTCGCTGAGATTGCGCTTGAACTCGTTGATGCCCTTGCCAAACGAGCCCGCGATCTCCGGAATGCGCTTTGCTCCAAAGAGCAACAGCACGATCACCAGAATGATCATGATCTCGGTGAAGCCGAAGTTCTGTAAGCCCATAGGTGCTCCTAGAAGAGGGACCGCGCGATGAGATAAGCGATCAGTACCCCCAGAAGGCTCAGCAACGAGACATCCAGGGCGACGGGTCCAATCGTGACGTTCAATATAAGCAGGTCAATCGGCACGGCGCCGAACGACGGCTTCATACCGACCGTCAGGAACTCCTTGACCGCACCGGCGGGGAGGAATTTTCGGGCGATCTCGGTGATGAGGCCACCCGCGACAAAGCCGCTGGCCAGCACCAGCAGGTGGAACACCGGACGATGCTTTGAGGGTCCGCGGGCCATCACCAGCGTCGCTCCACCACGTAGGCGATCGCATCGACCAGCGAGGTACGGGCGGGACTCTCCGGCACGTCAGCCAACGCGTCCTCCGCTTCGCGAGCGAATTGATCGCCGCGCCGACGAGCGTAGTCGAGTCCACCATGATCCCGAACAATGCGGACCACTTCACTGATCGCGTCGTCGTCCGGTTGCGGATCGGCAAACAGCGCTTCAACCCGCGCCCGCGCGCTCGCCGGCATCTCGCGAAGCGCGGCGATCAACGGAAGCGTCACCTTGTGCTCCTTCAGGTCGAGACCGCTTGGCTTGCCGGTCATCTCCTGCCCTTCCGTGTAGTCCAGCAAATCATCCGCGATCTGAAAGGCCATCCCCAGTCGCTCGCCGAACTGAATGAGCGCGTCACGATGCCGTGGCGCTCCGCAAATCGCGCCAACCTCGCAGGCCGCCATGAACAACGAGGCCGTTTTCGCCCGAATCAGCGTCTCGTAGTCGTCTTCGGTAAACGCCAGCGCGTCAAACGCGGAGAGACCCCGCATCTCGCCCAGTGTCATCTCGTTGGACGCTTCGGTGATGGCCCGCATGGCGTCGAGGTCGCCCAGCGCCACAAGCTCACGAAGCGCTCGCAGGTACAGGTAGTCGCCCATGATCACCGACACCTGATGACTGAACAGCGAATTGACGGTGGGCATTCCGCGCCGAAGCGCCGAATGATCCACCGCATCGTCGTGGACCAGCGTGGCCAGGTGAATGAGTTCGATCACCGCCGCATACGTCACGGCGCGTGGTTGCGAGCGCTCTTCAACGGCGCTGGATAACAGCAGTAACGTGGGTCTGAAGAGTTTGCCCTTCATGCCCATCAGATGCTGCTGCACTTCCTGCACAAGCGGAACGTCCGCCGAGACGATTCGCCACAGCTCCTGCGACACCGCCCCCAGCTGATGACGCGCTGGGGACTGAATGTCGCGCAGAGCCGCAGTGAGAGCCGTCGGCGTGCGCGTAGATAGGGTCATCGCGCTACGAGATCGAGTGCCGCCAAGCGGGCGGCGACGTCACGGAAATGGTTGTCGGTTGCATACACCCGCGAATAATAGCTCCGAGCCTCGTCCCACCGCTGCAGGGCCTCGCAAGAATATGCGAGCAGGTACAGAACCCCGACCCGCTGCTCGTCGCCCAGTCCCGGCTCGTGCATGGCTCGAGTCAGGACGGTCGCCGCAACCGAATGGCGCGACTGCTCGACGAAGCACTGCCCCAGGGCCTCATAGGCCGGCAATCGATGACGGCGGCTGCGTAACGCCTTTTGGAACTCCGCGATGGCGTCGTCGAGCAGACCCATTTCC
>JBEBIR010000009.1:0-23435 GCA_040080315.1 Gemmatimonas sp. | reverse complement strand
CGGCACCTGGCCGTCGGCCCGACCCAGCACACCACGCACACTCTTGCCCGTCAGATCGGGATTCTGCTCCGATCCGGAAAGCGCAAACTCCTTGGCAATGATCTTCTTCGACAGCACAAACCAGCTGTGATCGTGGCCCGTGGTGCGCAGATACTCCAGCGTGCCGAGTGTGTCGAAGCCGGGGAACAATGGAACCGGCAGTCGTCGGCCCAGCGCGTCAAACCACAGCGACGACGGACCGGGCAGCACGCGAATGCCGTGTCGACTCCACACCGGCGCGTAGTTCGCGATGCCTTCGACATAGTGCCACATGCGGTCGCGATTGATCATGTGACCGCCGGCGGATTCCGTGATGCCCTGCATCAGGCCGTCCACATGGTCAGGAACACCTGACAACATGTGCGACGGCGGCGTGCCCAGTCGCGCCGGCCAGTTCTTGCGCACCAATTCGTGATTGCCACCAATGCCCCCTGATGTCACGATCACGGCCTGTGCCCGCAGCGAAAATTCTCCCACCACGGCCCGCGAACTCGGCGCGCTTCGCGCAACCGCGCTGGGTTCGAGTATCTGGCCCTCCACGCCGTGAACAACACCGGCCTGTCGCGTCAATCCTGTCACGCGATGTCGAAATCGCAATGCGACGTGTCCGGTCTGCACGGCCGCGAGCACGCGACGAACAAACGGCGCAATGATGCCGGGGCCCGTGCCCCATGTGATATGGAAGCGCGGCACGGAGTTGCCGTGGCCGATGGCACCATACCCACCGCGCTCCGCCCAGCCCACCACGGGAAAAAACCGCACGCCCTGCGCGTGTAGCCATGCACGCTTCTCGCCCGCCGCGAAGTGCACGTACGCCTCAGCCCATTTGCGTGGCCACGCATCTTCCGCGCGATCGAACGCTGCGGTGCCCAGCCAATCCTGCCATGCCAGATCGATTGAATCCCGGATACGCAACCGCCGCTGCTCGGGCGAGTTGACGAAGAACAATCCACCGAACGACCAGAACGCCTGTCCGCCCAGATTCTGTTCGGGTTCCTGATCGATGAGGATCACGCGTCGACCGGCGTCGGCCAGTTCTGCGGTAGCGACCAGGCCGGCAAGGCCCGCGCCCACGACGATAACGTCTGCGTCCATGGGCGTAAGACTGGAGACGGGAGACGGAAGACGGAAGACCGGAGGCGGGAGACGGGAGACGGGAGACGCAAGACCGGCGACGGGCGACGTCGCGCGTGACGATCCCCAGCGAGAATCGTCGCCCAGACTATGAAGACCGCTGAATCCACACTCACCGTGTGCGTGGTCGGACTGGCCTGTTTCATAGGCGGTCAAGTCGTCGGCATGCGCCGTGTCGCAGCGCACCAGACGTCTCCCGGCGCAATTGTCGCGGACAGTACGCCGGCAACCGACGATGCGACACTATTCGGCACGGCCGTTCCGGAGATGCGCCTCAGCGCCGCGCCGCGTCTGGCGCTTCCTTCGCTCGCGCCTGTCGACTTGCGTCGGCGGCTTGAGCAGGGCGCCGCCGGCACGTACATCAGCGACATCATCACGTCGCGCGACTCGGTGGTGGTGCGCTGGCCCGACCGCCTGACGCGGCCGTTGCGGGTGTGGATCGCCGACGATGAACACGTCAGCGGGTGGAATGCCGACTTCGTACCGGCCATCCGCGACGCCTTCGATACGTGGGTGCAGACCGGCATTCCCGTGCACTTCACCTACATACGCGACTCGGCCAGTGCCGACGTGCACGTGCGGTTCGCCGAACGATTCGCGAACGGCATCAGCGGCAAGACGCTGTGGGGTCGCGACCGAGCCTGGTGGTTGGTGTCGGGTGACATTCAGCTCGCACTCGTGCATCCGGGCGGCGCGGCCGTGTCACCGCCGCAGATGCGTGCCATCGCCTTGCACGAGGTGGGGCATTTGCTGGGGCTCGATCATGCCGTGGCGCCTGATCATATCATGTCAGCACGCATTCGCGTGCGCGATCTCACCGACGCCGATCGATTGACGGTGCGACTGTTGTACAGCGTTCCCGCCGGCGGACTGCGATAGCGCCTCGCGCTACCAGCGGATGGTCACGATGCGCACTGGCGTATCGCGACCAAACACGGTGAGCTTCACATCGCGCGCGCCGGGCTCACTCATCGCACGCCGGATGGGGAGCAGCTCGCGCACCGGCGCCCCGTTCACCGCGCGGATCATTTCGCCAGCGCGCAATCCGGCTTCAGCCGCGGGCGATCCCGGTTGCACGCTCATCACCAGCACGCCGGGCTCGAGGTCGAAGGTCTGCGCGAACTCCGCATCGACCACGCTCAGCTGCGCCCCCTGCAGCGACATCATGGTGTAGTTGAACGTCGCGGATCCGACCGAACCGGCATAGCGCTGACCCGGTGCCGGCGTCGTACGCACCATCACGCCACCGCCACCGGTCCGCACCGGCGTCGGCGCGATCAAGACGCCGGGCACGGGCATGAGCCGCAGGTTGAACTCCACCCGTTCCGCCGGCCGCTCGGCCACGGTCACGGGCAATTCCCGAGATTTCCCCTCGCGACGGATACGCACACGAATCACCTTGCCCGGCACCAGCAGCTGCGGGTAGTTGACCGATGTCGCCACCACATCACGCCCGTTGTACGCCATGACCGTGTCGCCGGCGCGAAGATCCGCCGCGCGCGCCGGAGAGCCTGGATCGACCGCTTCGATCATCGGATAGTCGCAGTGCGCGGTGAAGCTGCCGCTGTCGGTCACCATGCGTATCTGCACGCCGGACAGGTTGACACCCAGATAGCCGGTGGACGACGCCTTCATGACCTGCCCTTCGCGCGTCGCGGCAAACGCCGCCACCTGTGGTTCCAGCGCGCGCAGTGTCACGTCCACATTGGGACGCATCGCCTTGATGGCACTCTCCATCGATTCCCAGTGCACAGCGCCCGGCAGCACCCGGCCGTTGAGGACCATCGTGCTGTCGCCCTGCCGCAGCGTGATGGTGTGCCCCGGCGACCCATCCGCCGTGCGATAGCGCACAAAAACTTGCATCAGCGAATCGACGCTGCGCTGCACTTCCGACATGCGCCGCGCATCCATCCCCTCCATCGTCGATCCGCGCTGCTCAAAGATCGTCGCCACGCCATCCAGTTCGCGCTTGAACCGCAACAGCGTCTGCCCCTCGGGTGTGCGCACCAAATCGGTGGGCGCACTGGTGAGCGACGCACAGGCGCCGTTGAGTGGCTGACGCGCCACCGCCGATCGCGACGACACGCGCGCGACTTGAGCGTCCAACAGCGAGAACGGCAAGATCAGCCCGACGACGAGCCACGTGGTGCTGCGCATCAGTAACGCTCCAGCGACTTGTCGACAGGAAGCGCGCCACCCAAGGCCTGGAGCGTCGCTTCACGTGCCGTATACGCCGCGAGGAAATAGTGATTGAGAACCGGGTCCTGCGGCGCTTCGCGCAACGCGGCACGCGACGCCGTCATCATCTGGTCGAGTGCTGCGAGCCGCGCGCGATACACGCCGCTGTCATGGATCGTCGTGTCATTCGCCGCCAACCAGAGCGACGCCCGCTCGTAGTCCCGCTGCGCGCGATACAGCACTTCCGACGCCTGCTGGACGGACGCGAAGGCGTTGTCGCGATCCGACACCAGGGTTGCAGACACCGCCGAGCCGGACGTCGGTGCCGTCGACATCAGCGGCGCACCGGATGACCAACGACCGAACAGCGCGCCGCCGGCGGTGAACACCAATGCCGCGGCAACGCGCAGCCAACCCGGCGAGGACACGCGCGCGGGTTGCGGGTGTCGCGCCACGTCGATGAACGTCTCAGGCATCGTCACGGCGGGTACGGGTGGCGGCGATGTGAGCAATCCTTCCTGGCGCAGTCCGGACGCCAGACGCTCCCATTCCACCAGACGGGGCGCATCCGGCACCGACGGCGCGGCCATCGCGGCGGCCATCCCCTGCAGCGTGAGATACGCGTGTCGTTCCGCGCGACACACGGTGCACGCCGCGAGATGCGCGAGTTCGTCGGTCGTTGGCGCCTGATGATCGAGTGCCGCGAAGCGCTCGAGATCGAGGTGCTGATTAGCGTTCTGCATATTCCCCGTGTCCGTCCACATAGCGATGCTCCATCCCGCGATTCGATTTCCCCGACGTGGGCGCATCAACGAGTGGTGCGAGCAACCGGCGCAACTTGGCGCGCGCCTTGAACAGTTGCGATTTCGACCCACCCGATGTGATGCCCAACTCGATTGCGATCTCTTCGTGCGTGTATCCCTCAACATCGTGCAGCAGAAACACGGTGCGCGCGCCCGGCGACAGCTTTCGCGTCGCCTCCTCAATGGTTTGCGCCAGCATGCTTCGCTCACTGTCCTGCTCCACCACCGCTGAATCGTCTTCAATTTCCGTTTCGATCAGCGCTTGACGCCGCGTCCGCCGCAGCGCGTTCAGGGTCCGGTTGATCGCCACCCGATGCACCCAGGTGCTGAACTTCGCGTCGCCGCGCCACGACGGCAGCGCGCGAAAAATCTGGATCCAGACCTCTTGCGCGACATCCTGTGCGAGGTCTGCATCTCCGGCGAGTCGTCGGACGACGGCGTCGACATGCGGTGCGTGTTGATTCCACAGCAGCCGCATGGCCCGCTCGTCACCTTCGATCGCCCGTCGGACAATGGCGGCGTCAGTTTCCATGGGTTCCATCGAATCTGTCACTCTGATCCCTCCAGAGGTTGCCTTCGTCCCGCCGGATCGTGGATTCTCACTGGGGTTGGTCGGAATCAGGTGCAACTCTCTGACCCCCCGCGGGTTCCATGTCTTGACGGGCGCGACCGTTCGTCTTAGATGCATGGGTTGGCCTTCCCGCATTCCCTTCCAGCTGCCCTCGTCCACCGTGCTCTTCGTAGCTGCCCTGCTGGTCGCCTTGGGCGACCCCACGCCCGGTGGACTTCCCGAAAGGGAGCCCTCGGCCGTTGGCATGTCGGCGGCGCGACTCGGGACCATCGAGCGAGTTGTCCAACGCGGTCTGGACGCCGGAGGGTACCCCGGCGCGTCAGTCGTGGTGGGCCGCAAGGGCTTCTCCGTGTTTTCCCGGGGCTTTGGCTCTCTCGATTGGTCGGGCCGCATGCGTGTCTCGGTCAAGGAGAGCCTCTACGACCTGGCATCGCTTACCAAGGTCGTCGGCACGACGACCGCCGTGATGGTGCTGTTCGACCAGGGCCAGATCGATCTCGACGCGCCGGTCTCGCGGTACCTACCCGATTTTTCCGGTGGTCTCAAGGACCAGGTCACCATCCGCCACCTGCTTACTCATCGGGCCGGATTGCCGGCCGGTCGCGAGTTGTGGCGCATCGCGGGAACGCCGGCTCAGGCACGCGCCGCGGTGCTGTCGTCGCCCATTCAGTGTGCGCCCGGACGATGCTACGAGTACTCCGATCTCGGCGCCGACATTCTTGGATTCGTTGCCGAAGCGGTGAGTGGTCAGCCGCTGGATGCGTTTCTGGAGCACCATGTGTTCTCGAAGCTCGGCATGAACGACACCCACTATCGACTGTCGGCGACCGATGCCGCGCGCACGGCACCAACGGAAATCGCACCGCCACGTGGGTATCCGCTGCGTGGTGAAGTGCACGACGAGAATGCGTGGGCTCTGGGCGGCGTGGCCGGCCATGCCGGATTGTTCAGCACAGCTTCGGACCTTTCGGTCTTTGCGCAGATGTTGCTGGACGGTGGGACGTACAACGGCGTTCGCATCATCGAGGACAGCACCGTTGCGCTCTTTACCCGACGTGCGGCTGGTCATCGCGCCCTCGGCTGGGACACCTGCGAGGGTGGCGCCGGCTGCGGACAGCACCTGAGCGAACGGGCCTTTGGGCATACCGGCTTCACCGGGACGTCGCTGTGGATCGACCCAGACCGTCAGGTGTTCGTCATCCTGCTCACCAACCGTGTGCATGCCGCTCGGGCGCGTCGGCCCAGCAAGGTCATCGCTGACGTTCGCAACGACCTCGCCGACGCTGCGGTGCTGGCTGTCATGGATGACCCCGGCGGCGTGTTGGCCATGCCGGTCAGCTTCCGCGCCGATCTGGCGACAGATTGGAATCGTCCACTGCGTTCGAGCCGGGCGCGTAGTACCTCCGCGAGCCGCCGAGCGGCCGCGAGACGTGCCGCCGTGGCGAAGGCCGCGCGGGCAAAGGCTGCCGCGAAAGCCAAGGCCGGCTCGACACGGTCCACGGGCTCCGCCAAGGCCACGGTCGTGAAGCGGACTTCGACGGCAAGCGCCAAGCCGGGGTCGACCGCCAAGTCGCCGTCGGGCGCCAAGAAGAAACCGCCCACCGTAAAAAGGCGACAGCGATAGTCCCCGTTGTTATCTTCTGATCATGGAAGAGCAAATGACGGGCGAGACGGTGACTGACGGCATCACGGTCGACCATGCGCGATTGGTTCTTCGTCGCGTGAAGGACCCGGAGCTCAATCTCAACATCGTCGATCTGGGGTTGATCTACGATATCCAAGTCGAAGGGACGACCGTCCGCATTGACATGAGCCTTACGTCTCCCGGTTGTCCCTCGGGACCGGAGATCATGGGCGAGGCGGAACAGCAACTTCGCACCATTCCCGGAATTGGCGACGTGGAAATGAACCTGGTGTGGTCGCCACCCTGGACCCCCGAGCGGATCGAGCCACGCGTCCGCGCCTACATGGGGTTCTAAGCGCGCGTCGCGCGCTCCGCTCGCACGGCGTTCACGAGGCGTGCGACCACAGGCGTCAGCAACAGCGCACCGCTCCAGAGCAGCAAGTCGGCGCCATTCATGACAATCGTGACGGCGTCACCGAGCTGCACGGCGAAGAAGTCGGCGACGCCCTCCGGACCGGTCAGCATGCTGGCGAGATTTCCCGCTGCGCCACCGCTGACCAGCCCCAATGCCAGCGTCGCGCGCGAATCGACGGCGGCAAGTGGTTCGACGATGCGAACCACCATTGTGATGGCAATCAGCGTGACAATCACGTTGATCCCCCACGTGTATGGACCAACCATCAGTCCGCCGGCGCCGCCCGTGTTGTACACAAGCATGAACGCCAAGCGATCGGTGAGGGACACTGCCTGACCATCGCTCAACAGGCTCGTGGCTAGCGCTTTGGTGACGAGATCAAACGAAACGGCAAGCGCGGCGAAGAACAGAAATCGCTTCCGCGTGCCGGAGACCGCCGACAATGCGGAGGGCGATGTCCGGATGACTGCGGAAGTGGGCGGCGCGATTTCCATCAGGACCACTCGTGGCGGGAGGCTGCAAGGTGGAAGGACGGGTCGTCCAGCCATGGCCTCCAGTAGGGCACTCATCATGCCGTTTCAACTTACGCTGGACAAACGTCGTCGGAATCGGGAACACGATCCTTAAAGCGTTACCTCACAGCAGTTTCCCGCTTGCGGAATAATCCTGATCCGGCGATTCCGGAGCACCATCTGCAGAATTTCTGTTGCGGCAACGGCACAGTTAGCGCAACTGTGGCGACATCACGACATGCTACTCCTTGTACGGCGAGTCTGAAGACTCCACTTCGGCAGCCGGCGGTTTCACGACCACGGCGCCCTTGGTCTGGCTGGACAGCGCCTTCACGAATCGCGGTCCAAGAACCTCCGCCTGCCAACGACGCAACTCGGGAATGTCGTTCAGTTCATCGACATGCCGAGGGTTCTTTCTGGCCACGGCTTCCATGCGGTCGCGCGAGCACAGCACACCGGGATCGAGATCGAGTTCGCCTGCTACAGCATCGCGAACCGTCTTCAGTCGAGCAACGCGATCGTCAAACTCGGCGTCCTTGTCCCATCGTTGCGCTTTCGGGAATCGGGGCAGATCGGCCTCCGCCACCGCATTGCCGCGCGCAATCGCTTGCAGCGCCTCCTGCGCTCGCGCGTCAGACATGCCGCGCGGAAAGCCCTTGACCGAGAACAGCCCCTCGCGGGCCGTCGGCGCCAACCGCGCCAGATCAAGCAGCACATCATTCCCCGCCACGCGAAACGTCGCGCGATCAAGTTCGGCCGCAATGCTGTCGCGCCACTTGGCGAGTTCGCGCAGCCGTGCCAACTCACGACGCGTCAGATCGCGCGAACCTTTGAGTCGCAGGAATCCCATATCGGGCTCCTCATCGTCCCAGCGTGTTCCCTCGGCACGGCGAAACTCCTCCAGGGCCCAATGCCACCGGCCTTTTTGCTCCAACTCGTTCCGCAGCTTTTCGCGCAGCCCGAGGAGATGCCGCGTATCCTGCGCGGCGTAGTCGAGCATGTCGGCCGTGAGCGGACGCATGCTCCAGTCGGCGCGTTGGTGCTTCTTGTCCAACTTGAGCCCGAAGTACTGCTCGAGCAGCGCGGCGAGTCCAAACGATCGCAGTCCGAGCAACTGGGACGCCACGCGCGTGTCGAACAGATTCGTCACGCGCCATCCATAGTCCTGATGCAGGAGACGCAGGTCGTAGTCGGCGTCGTGCAGAATCACTTCGACCGCACGATCTTCGAGCAGCGCGCCGAGTCGCGCCGGGATTCCAATCGGTAACGGATCGATGACGGCTTCGTGGTGCTCGGTCGACAGCTGGAGCAGATAGACGCGATCGACGAATCGATGAAAGCTCGCGCCCTCGGTGTCCAGCGCGATCGCGTTGACACCGGTCAGATCTGCCAGAAAGCGGTCTACGGCGTCAGCCGTGTCGAGGTACAGCGGCGCAGAAGGGGACATGGATCGGAGAAAGGTACACCGTCGCAGAACACAGAAGTCGGTCGGTCGACGGAACTGCGTGAACCCCTTGCCGCCCGGGGTACCATCGTGGAGAGTTTCCATTCGACCTGATATGACCATTCCCGACACTGAACCAGAACTCGAGACCCTCGCTCGAGAACACCGCCCTTGGTCCACGGCCAACGTGGGCCGCGCCGCGCTGGTCGTGTTCGGGGTCTGGTTCGGTCTGCAACTCCTTTGGTCCGTAAGCTCGCTGTTCTTTCTGGTGTTTCTGGCCATTCTCTTTGGACTGGCCGTTGGACGCGGAGTGGACAAGCTGGAGCGCTACAAGATTCGTCGAGGCGTGGCATCGGCGCTGATTGTGTTCGGAACCGTCGGGGTGATTGGTGGCGGGCTCGCGCTCTCCGCACCCACCCTGATTGAGCAAGGGCGCGAGCTCCAGACCGAGTTCCCGGACGCCGTTTCGAAAGTCCAGGACTGGGTCGACTCCAAGCAGCGCACGGGTGTCGTCGGTTCACTGATCAAGGCGGCGAGCCAACCCGCGACGCCGCCCGGAACGGTGGTTGCGCCACCCCCGACCACGGCCGCGGGACGGCGCGCGGCGGCGGCAGCGCGTCCGAGTGATGCGATTAAGCAGCGCCTTGCCGACGGACTCGCCAGGGCGAGCGGCTACCTCTTTTCATTTGTCTCCAGCACGCTGGCCGTGGTCGCCGCGTTCTTTCTGCTGATCTTCCTTGCGATCTACGTTGGCGCCGAACCCGAGGTCTATCGCGGCTGGATGCTGGCGGCGGTTCCGGCTCACGCGCGACCGCAGGCACGTCGCGTGCTATCGGAGATCGCGACCGTGCTGCGTAAGTGGTTAGTCACGCAGCTCATCGCCATGGTCGTCATCGGCACCGTGTGTACGATCGTGCTGCTCTTGCTCGGCGTCAAAGCGCCGTTCGCGTTGGGGTTTATCGCCGGTCTGATGGAGTTCATTCCGAACCTAGGTCCGGTATTGAGTGCCATCCCGGCGGTGGTGATGGGCTTCGTCGACTCGCCGGAGAAGGCCGCCGCCGTCGCCCTCGCGTACTGGGCGATTCAGTTTCTCGAGAACAATCTCCTCATCCCATACTTGATGCGGGGCGAGATGGATCTACCACCGGCCATTACGCTGGTTGGCCAGGCGCTGATGGCCGTGCTGTTCGGATTTCTCGGTCTCATGGTGGCGGTGCCACTGATCGCCGTCGTGCTGGTGCCTATCCGCATGATTGCCGAGCGTGAGAATGCGAAGGAGAAGGCGCTCTTGAAGGCCGCGCGACGGACCGGAAACTTCCAGGCGTTTGCCGAGCGAATGCGCGTGACGGCAGAACATGCGCTTACAGAGGCGGATCGAGGGCCGAGTCCGGGCGATCTCGCGGAAGACGACTCGTGATTGCGTCGCTCTCGCAGGTCACGCTGGGTTTCGATGACGACGGCGCAGGCACGCCGCTGGTGCTGCTGCATGGGTTTCCGCTCGATCGCTCGCTGTGGGCGCAACAGCGGCGCGCGCTGTCGATGCGGGCGCGCTGCATCACGCCCGACCTGCGCGGATTTGGTGAATCGTCCACGGTTGGTCCGTACTCCATGGACCATTACGCCGACGATATCGCGTCGCTGCTGGATTGGCTTGAGATCGAAAGTGCGGTCGTGTGCGGGCTCTCGATGGGCGGATATGTCGCGATGGCCCTGTGGCGGCGACATGCTGACCGCATTCGCGGCCTCGTGCTGTGTGATACGCGCGCGACGGCCGATACCGATGCTGCGCGCGCGTCACGCAACGAGCTCATCGCGCTGGCGCGCGCCGAGGGCGCGACCGCGGTCGCCGAGCGGCAGTTGACGGGATTGCTCGGCAGTACGACACGCGCACGTCATCCGGAGATTGTCGCGATGATGCGCGACATGCTCATGCGGCAACCTGTTGAGGGAATCGTCGGCGCGCTGGAGGCACTGCGCGATCGGCCGGACTCACGTGCCACGCTGGCGTCGGTCACAGTACCGACCCTCGTCGTGGTCGGTGATGAGGACACGCTCACGCCGCCGAGTGACGCGCGCGCGATGATCGAGCTCTTACCCGTCTCCACGCCCGCGCAGTTTGAGATCATTCCGCAGGCCGGTCATCTCTCGTGCGTGGAGCGCCCGGCAGCCGTGACCCACGCACTCGCGGAATTTCTCGCGACCATTCCGACGGACCGCGACTAAGCACGTCCATCACCCCGATCATCGCACCCGATGTCTGTGACTATCTCCGATTCCGAACGTTCGCGCGCCGCCCAATGGGGACAGGTGTTGTTCAAGAACCGTGGCTGGCTGCCGGTGCCGTTTCTGGCGTTCCCGCTGCTGTTGCCTGGTCAGCAAACATCCACCACGTGGACCGCAGGGCTGGTGCTGGTCCTGCTTGGCGAACTGGTACGAATCGCCGGCGTTGCGGCGGCCGGAACGGTCACCCGTCGTCGCTCACGCGACGTGCAACGCCTGGTGACGTACGGCATTTTTGCGTGGTGTCGGAACCCACTCTACGTCGGAAACTTCCTGGCCTGGATGGGATTCACGGTGGTGTCGGGTGTCTACTGGTTCCTGCCCGTCGCGATCGTATTGTTCGCGATCGAATACACGCTCATCGTGCGATACGAAGAGGGCGTGCTGGAGTCGATCTTCGGTCAGGAGTATCTGGACTACAAGGCGCGCACACCGCGATGGTTCGGACGCCCACCGGCCAACAGCACCACCGGACAGCACGATTGGGGAGAAGCACTCTGGAGCGAGCGCTCGACGTTTTTGCAGTACGTCGTGTTGGGCGTGGTGTTCTGGTACAAGGCCGGACGCTGGGGCTGACCGGTTAGCGCGTGGGGCGCCCCGGGGGATTCGGCCCTTCGAACACGTCCTTGTTGATCTTGATGTAGCTCTTGAGCTGCACTGGAACGTCTTCTTCGGGGAAGATCGCGGTGACCGGGCACTCGGGCTCGCAGGCACCGCAGTCGATGCACTCATCCGGGTGGATGAAGAGCTGCTCCGGTCCTTCGTAGATGCAGTCGACCGGGCACACGTCGACGCAGGACCTGTCCTTCACGGTGATGCAGGCTTCGGTAATGACGTAGGGCATGGAAGAAGTCTCAGGTCAGTCGCGCGGGACGATCGCTTTCAGGGCGCAAGATAGTCGGTCGGTAAACTGTGCAACAAGAGCGCGGGCTACCCGCGCCATGGCGGCAGTTCGCCCCGTTTGAGCTCTGGATTCTCACGATACAGGGTAAACGTACGGCCGATCACCTGAATCACCTCGGCATCCACGCGTGCGGCGATGTCGTTGGCCGCTTCTTTCGCCGAGAGCGAACCGGCTTTGGCCACCTGCACCTTCACCAACTCGTGGGTGCGCAACACGTCCCCGAGCGTCGCCAGCAACGCGGGTGTCAGCCCCTGATGGCCCACATGCACCTGGACGACCAGATGGTGTGCCTCCGAGCGCAACGCCGCGCGCTCTTTTCCGGACATGCTCATTCTGAACTCGAACTCGGTGGTGACGTCGACCGTGTGCCGTCAGGGGCGGACACCGTCGAAAGCGAAAAAAGTGAGCGGGTTGATGGAGGGTCCATCCCACCACGCCCGACCCGCGGCGCGCTTCATGACCTGAAAATGCAAATGCGGCGTATCGGGAGGCGCGTTACCCGTGGTTCCAACGTAGCCGATCACCGAGCCCTTCGCGACTCTGTCCCCCACCGCGAGGCCGCGCCTGTACCGCTGCAAGTGCGCGTAGTAGTACACAAAGCGATCCGTGGGATCGGTCGCATATACGACGATGCCGCCCACCGCCCCAGTCGCGAGTCTCCCGATCACACAATCGTCCACTGCCAGCACCGCGGAGTAGCGCGGCGCGAGCATATCAAGTGCGCCGTGGATACGGGTGCCACGCATTGCGCGGAAGTCGTCGCGCAACGAACGCCGAGTCAGGCCTTCCACCGGCACCATCAGCTGCCGATTCCAGAGCGCGTCCAGGTCGTCGTCAGTTATTGACTCGTCCCGCGGCGACAGATATTCGGGACGCGGGCTCACGACGCGGCCTGATGTCGAAGGCGGCAGAGGGTCCGCGGCGCGAGGTGCTGGCGGTGGAGCTGGCGGGCGTTCAGCGCCGCCGCGCGCGCAGCCGACGGCGATCAGTAGAGCCAGCAGAACTGACGTGAGCGCCCGTGAGAGAACGTGCAATCAGCCCTTCACCACCTCGGGCCGAAAGAACGGCTCGAGGAAGCGCAGCATGTCCTCCACGGAGCGAACGCCTTTCGTCTTGAGTTCGTCCAGCTCGGCCGACTTCGGCAATCGCGCGCCCGCGCGATCGGCGATCACCAGCACCGCGTCTTCCAGGTCGAGATCCACCAACCCATAGACTCTCTCAAGATCGTCGGTCGGCAGCACCCTGTAGTGTGGGCCGACCGCACCGTGACGCTCCGCGAGATACTGATATGCCTGCGCCAGCAGCAGCTCCGGGTACCGACCGCGAAACAGGTCGCGGAAACGCGAAAGGCCGTCGCGCTCGATCGACTGCTGATTCATGATGCGCGCCCGCACAAACAAGATGACGGCGAGTGCCAGCATCATTGTTGTCCCAACCCAAATCAGGCGCGTGTTCAATCAGTCCTCACCGTAGGGGATGAGGACCGTCGCAAACGGGCGTGAAAGCAGCAGGGAGGCAGGAATATCAAGGAATCCCAGAAACGGATTAGCTACAATGGCCCAAAAACAGCGCTTTCGCGAGATCAGGCTTCTCTGTGCGTCGAATCTGTCGCCCAGCCGTCGATCGGCAAGACAATTTCGAAATTGTTGTGTCAATGAGGAATTCGTCAACGCTTTTGTTGACGTAGTCGCCAATGCCGATGTATATTGTCCCGATGGAAGCGGTCATTGCAGCCTTGGGCGGATTTCGTGGTGTTCGCGCCGAGTTGCTCGTGGCGTTGAAGCGCTCGCAGCCCATGACTGCGCAGGAGCTGGGAGTGCAATTTGGACTGACCGCAAACGCGCTACGTCGCTATCTCAAGGTACTTGAGGAAGATGGCTTTGTAGACTTCGTCCGTAAGGTTCGCGGTGTGGGTGCGCCGGTCTACACCTATTCGCTGACCGAAGCCGGAGAGGCGTTGTTTCCGCGTCGCTACATGGCGGTGCTCGCGACGGCGCTCGATGCCCTGCAGCTCGCAAGTAGTCCGCAGGCGGTAACAGCGGTTCTGGAAGCTGAATGGCAGGGACTGGCCGAGGAGGCCGGTCCGGTAGTTGACGCGCTCCCGCTTGGTGAGCGCGTCGCGATGGTGGCCGAGTTGCTTTCGGCGCGAGGGTATATGGCGGAAGCGGTCGAGGTCAGGCCACCGGGGGAAGCGGTGATCACCACGCTGCGCATTCACAATTGCGCACTGGGCGAGATCGCTGAGCGCTTCCCGGATGCGTGCGTGGCCGAGGCACGCGTGCTGGAACGGTTGTTGGGCGTGCCGTTGGTGCGCGGTGCGCACCGCAGGGATGGGTGCGGGCGCTGTGAGTATGGAGTGCTAAGTCAGATCATCGCTGAAAAACAGGTCGTGGGTTCGACCGTGAAACAGGAGCAGTTATGAGTACGTCGATCGACGCGCTGGTCAACAGAGAGTACCAATACGGCTTCACCACAGATATCGAAGCGGACACGCTGCCACCGGGACTCTCGGAGGACACCGTCCGCTTCATCTCGGCCAAGAAGCAGGAACCGGAGTGGTTGCTGGACTGGCGTCTCAAGGCGTTTCGTCGCTGGCAAACCATGACGGAGCCTCACTGGGGAAACGTCCGGTATCCGGCCATCGACTATCAGGCGGCCAGCTATTACTCGGCGCCCAAGTCGACGACGCCCAACGGTTCGCTTGACGACGTCGATCCGGTGCTGCTTGACACATACAAGAAGCTCGGCATCTCGCTGAACGAACAGAAGCGACTCAACAATGTCGCGGTGGACGCGGTCTTCGATTCCGTGTCGGTTGGCACCACGTACAAGGAAGAGCTGGGCAAGTACGGCATCGTGTTCATGTCCTTTGGCGAGGCGGTTCGCGAGCATCCGGAGCTGGTGCGGAAATATCTGGGCTCCGTGGTGCCATACAGTGACAACTTCTTCGCTGCGCTCAACAGCGCCGTGTTTTCGGATGGGTCATTCTGCTACATCCCGAAGGGCGTTCGGTGTCCGATGGATCTGTCCACGTACTTCCGCATCAATGCTGCGGAGACCGGGCAGTTCGAGCGCACGTTGATCGTGGCCGACGAGGGCGCGCACGTGAGCTATCTGGAAGGCTGCACAGCGCCCAAGCGTGATACGAACCAGTTGCACGCCGCCGTCGTGGAGATCATTGCGCTTGAGGGTGCGACGGTGAAGTACAGCACCGTGCAGAATTGGTATGCGGGCGATGAGCACGGTGTGGGTGGCATCTACAACTTCGTCACGAAGCGCGGCAAGGCGATGGCCAACGCGAAGATCTCCTGGACGCAGGTCGAGACCGGGTCGGCGATCACCTGGAAGTATCCCAGTGTCATCCTGCAGGGCGACAACAGCGTCGGGGAGTTCTACTCGGTGGCCGTCGCGTCCAAGCGGCAACAGGCCGACACCGGCACGAAGATGATTCACATCGGCCGCAACACGAAGTCGACGATCGTGTCCAAGGGCATCTCCGCCATGCATGGCCAGAACAGCTATCGCGGCAAGGTGCAGATCCTGCCCAAGGCCTCGGGAGCGCGCAACTACACGCAGTGCGATTCCATGCTGGTGGGCAACCAGTGCGGCGCGCACACGTTTCCGTATGTCGAAGTCGGCAACAACAGCGCCATGCTGGAACACGAAGCGTCGACGTCGAAGATCGGCGAGGACCAGATTTTCTACTTGAAGGCGCGTGGCCTCGACGCCGAGCAAGCCGTGTCGATGATCGTCAGCGGGTTCTGCAAGGAAGTATTCAAGGAACTGCCGATGGAGTTTGCGCTCGAAGCGCAGCAGTTACTCGGCATCACCCTCGAAGGCAGTGTTGGTTAACTCAGTACTTAGTACTCAGTACTCAGTACTGAGTTCTCTCCTACTTTCTACTCTGTCATGCTCCAGATCAAGAATCTCCACGCGTCTATCGATGGCAAGGAAATCCTCAAGGGGATTTCGCTGACCGTCAACGCCGGTGAAGTGCACGCGGTGATGGGTCCGAACGGCTCGGGCAAGAGCACCCTCGCGCAGGTCCTGGCCGGTCATCCCGCCTATGAGGTCACGAGCGGCGAGGTGTGGTACAAGGGCGAGAACCTGCTGGAGATGGCGCCGGAGGTTCGGGCGCAACGGGGAGTGTTTCTGGCCTTTCAGTATCCGGTCGAGATTCCCGGTGTGACCAACGCGTACTTTCTTCGCGCGGCCTACAACGAAATTCGACGGGCCAAGGGCCTCGACGAAGTCGATCCGATGGAGTTTCTGGACCTGGTGGAGGCAAAGCTCAAGCTGGTCGAGATGGACGCGTCGATGATGAGTCGCTCGGTCAATGCCGGTTTCTCAGGAGGCGAAAAAAAGCGCAATGAGATCCTGCAGATGGCGGTGCTTGAACCCACCTTGGCGATTCTCGACGAGACGGACTCGGGACTCGACATCGACGCGTTGCGCATTGTCGCGGGCGGCGTGAACTCGCTCAAGCGTCCTGACAACGCCACCATCGTCGTGACGCACTACCAGCGATTGCTCAACTACATCGTGCCGGACTTCGTGCACGTGCTGGCGGGCGGCCGCATCGTGCGGTCGGGTGACAAGTCGCTGGCGCTGGAGCTCGAGGCGCGAGGGTACGACTGGGTCATGGAGGCGGCGTGAGCAACAGCATTGCGCCGGCGGTGTCGTTTGCCGGACAGGCGTTTGCGGCAGCGCTGGTGCCGACGCCCGCGCCGCTGGGTGCGCTGCGCCGCGACGGTGCCGACGCATTCGAGCGCTTGGGCTTTCCGACGACACGCGACGAGGACTGGCGCTACACCAGTGTGGCGCGCATCGCGAACACCGCATTCGTCGCGGCGACCGATCGGACGCCCGTGCCGTTCGAGGACCCGTCACGCCTGCTGCCATTTCTGTTCGGTGGCCAGTGGCCGCTGTTCGTGTTCCTCAACGGCCGGTTCGCTCCCGAGTTGTCATCGGTGGGCGCGCTGCCCGATGGAGTGCGCGTCATGGAGCTTTCGCGTGCAGCGAATGAAGACGCCGACATCCTGCAGCGGCATCTGGGACGCGCGGTGGCCGCCGATCGTGACGGCTTCTCGTCGCTCAATGCCGCATTCGCGGGAGAGGGACTGCTGATCCATGTCGCCAAGGAGATGGTCACCGACGAACCAGTGCATGTCCTGCACCTCGTCGATGAACACGGTGCGGGGCTCATGACCCACCCGCGACATGTCAT
Organism: Gemmatimonas sp.; assembly: GCA_040080315.1. Taxonomy (GTDB): domain Bacteria; phylum Gemmatimonadota; class Gemmatimonadetes; order Gemmatimonadales; family Gemmatimonadaceae; genus Gemmatimonas. Next base: position 6,304 of record JBEBIR010000009.1, on the reverse strand, counting down.
CATCGTCGAACGTCACGCCAAGGCCACCGTGGTCGAAAGCTTTGTGGGACTGGCTGATGTGAATTACCTGACCAACACGGTCACGGAAATCTTCGTGGAGGATGGCGCGACGCTCAACCACTCGCGCATCCAGCGCGAGTCGGCGTCGGCGTTCCACGTGGGCACCATCGAAGCGCGTCAGGGGCGTGACAGCCACTTCATTCAGTTCTCGTTTCAGACCGGCGCACAGCTCTCGCGCAGCAACGTGTACACCGTGCTGGAAGGCGACGGGTGCGGCACTACGCTGAATGGCGTCTACATCCTGGATGCGCAACAGCACGGTGACCATCAGACCCGCGTTGAGCATGTGGCACCCAATTGCTTCAGTCGCGAGATGTATAAGGGATTGCTGGACGGCGACTCCCACGGGGTATTCAACGGCAAAGTGTACGTGCACCCTGAAGCGCAGAAGACCGACGGCAAGCAGACCAACAATACGCTGCTGCTCTCCGAGCGCGCGCAGATCGATACGAAGCCGCAACTCGAGATTTTTGCGGACGATGTCAAGTGTACACATGGCGCTACCGTCGGCCGCATTGACGAGATGGCGCTGTTCTATCTCAAGAGTCGGGGCATCGGCAACGTGCTGTCCAAGCAGTTGCTGATGTACGCCTTCGCCGCCGACGTGCTGGAAACCATCGAGAATGAAGCGGTACGCGACGAACTCGAGCGGATCACGCTGGAGAGATTTATGGAAACTGAGAACTAAGAACTCAGTACTCAGTACTCAGTACTCTCTTTTGCTCTTTCTGATGACCGACCTTCAGGAGCTGTACCAGTCCGTCATTCTCGATCACAACCGCAAGCCGCGGAACTTTGGCGCGCTTGAGGGCGCCAACCGCACCGCAGAGGGCAAGAATCCGTTGTGCGGAGATCAGGTCCAAGTGGAGCTGGTGGTCGTCGACGACGTGATCGCCGAGGTACATTTTACCGGACACGGTTGCGCCATCTCCAAGGCATCTGCATCACTGATGACCGCGGCCGTGAAGGGCAAGACGCGCGCCGAGGCGGAGTCGATGTTTCAGCGGTTCCACGCGTTGGTGCTGGGACAGGATCCGAACGCCGGTAAGGACATGGGGCAGTTGGTGGTGTTCTCCAGTGTTTCGCGTTTCCCGGTGCGGGTCAAGTGCGCCTCGTTGGCGTGGCATACCCTCAAGGCCGCGCTGGCCAATGACTCCGTGACCGTGGACACAGCGCACGCAGTCAGTACGGAGTGATAGGTAGGGACTACAGGCGTAACACCATGGCGGACGGTTCGGTCGCATCCGTTCGGATGGTTCCCGTTTGGACGTTCCCCGACACGAGGTAGTCATGACCCAGGTCCAGTTGCAGCGGGCGGTGCGGCTCGCTGACTTGGAGGTGGGATTGCCGTTCGCCGTCACGCTACCGGATGGCCAGCGAATCTGTCTGGTGCGTGACAACGGCACGGTGTACGCGGTGGCCGATCGCTGTCCGCACAAGGACTTTGCGCTGTCGGGTGGCGATCTGGTGAGTCCGTGCGTGCTGGAGTGCCCGTGGCACGGCGCGCGCTTCGATATCCGAACTGGGCAGGTGTTGCACGGGCCGGCCACGGAGCGGCTGCCGACGTTTTCTGTCCGCGTTGTTGGTGAAGAAGTTTTTGTTGGTGCCCGCCGCACGTGAGAACCAAATGCGTACTCTGAACTCGCTCGCACCACGCACCGATTTTCCGCTGTTGGTCGCCTCGCCCGCGATGCACTACCTCGATTCGGCCGCGACGTCGCAGAAACCGCGCGCGGTGCTCGACGCCATCACGTCGTTCTACACGACGGCCAACGCCAACCCGCACCGTGGCGCGTACGCCCTGTCGGCCGCGGCCACCGATGCCTATCACGGTGCGCGGGTCGCCATCGCGCATTTTCTCGGCGCGTCGGACAGCGAGTGCCTGATCTTCACACGAGGGACCACCGAAGCGTTGAATCTCGTGGCGTCGAGTTGGGGGCGTGCCAACGTGCACGCGGGCGACGAGATCGTCATTACCGCGCTGGAGCATCACGCCAACTTTGTGCCGTGGCAGCAACTGGCCAAGGCGTCCGGTGCCACCCTCCGCATTGTCGAGCTGACCGCGCAACTCACCCTCGATCTCGATGCGCTGCGTGCGGCGGTCAATGCCCGCACGAAGCTGGTGGCGATCACCCACGTCTCCAATGCGGTGGGCACCATCACCCCGGTCGCCGAGGTGGTCTCGATCGTGAGGGCGCAATCGGCGGCAATCATTGTCATGGATGGTGCGCAGGCGGTGCCGCATCTGCCGGTGTCCTTCGATACGTTGGGTGTCGATTTCTTTGCCTTCAGCGGCCACAAGATGCTGGGCCCCATGGGCATCGGCGGACTGATCGGTCGTCGTGCGCTGCTGGAGCGCATGCCGCCGTACCAGTTCGGAGGGGACATGATCGAGTGGGTCAATGATCGCGATAGCACGTGGAACGTGCTGCCGCACAAGTTTGAAGCGGGCACGCCGAATGCCGCGGACGCGGTCGGACTGGCGGCCGCGACGCGTTATCTCGGCGCGCTTGGCATGTCACGGGTGCGCGCGCACGAACTCGCGTTGCTGGAGCTGGCTGACACACGCCTGCGTGATATGCCCGGCGTGACGGTGCACGGCCCACCAGCGGCTCAGCGCAGCGGCGTGATCAGTTTTTCCGTGGACGGCGTTCATCCGCACGACCTCGCGACGATCTTCGACCAGCAGGGTGTCTGCATTCGCGCCGGTCATCACTGCGCGCAGCCGCTCATGCGGCGACTGGGCGTGAGTGCCACGGCGCGCGCGTCATTCTATGTGTACAGCGATTCGAACGACGTGGACGCCCTCTGTGGCGCCGTGGTGTCGGCGCAGATCATGTTCGCGACCGTTGACTAGCTCGTGTCCATCCTGAAACGCCCCGTTCGCGAAGGTGGAACAACAGAGGAGAGACGAAAGACTGGAGACGACAGACGCAGATGCGGCTGGTCTTGGTCTTGAGTCGGCGTCTTCCGTGGAGAGACGAAAGACTGGCGTCTCTCGTCTGTTGTTCCACCCTCGCGAGGTGGCGTTTCAGGATGGACACGAGCTCGCTCTGCGTCGATGCGTGGTGGGGGCGGTGACCGCGCTGCCCGCTGCGCTGGCGGCGATGTATCAGGACCAACTGCTGGCTGAGTATCGCGCGCCGCAGAATCGGCGCGACATGCCGGATGCGACCGCGCGGGCCGAACGCCGCAATCCGGTATGCGGAGACGCGGTCTGCCTGATGGTGCGCGTCGTGGACGGACAACTCGCCGATGTGTCCTTTACCGGACAGGGCTGCTCGCTGGCCACGGCGTCGGCGTCGCTACTCACGCAAGCCGTCTGGCGGCGTGGGGTGCGCGACGGCGTCGCGATGGTCGTCGCCGTCGAGGCCATGTTCACGCACGGCACGGCGCTTCCAACGGCCCTGCCCGAAGCCCTCGTACCACTCAAGGGCGTGGTGCCATTTCCCAGTCGCCATTCCTGTGTGCTGATGCCATGGCTCGCCTTGCGCGAGGCGCTGCAAGGATCACTATAGGTCTCAGGCCAACCCGATCGTCGGGTTGTCGCGGTGTCGCTTCGTCGCTAGCGTGGTTGAGACGCCGCTCGCTCACCATTTTCCAAGCTCGCATGTACGCCATCGCCATCATTCGCTATCGCCGCCCGTTCGAGGAAGTTGCCCCGCATGTGGACGAACATCGAGTCTACCTGCGCTCGCTCAAGGCGGACGGCCGACTCCTGGTCTCGGGACCGATGGATCCGCGGGTGGGCGGTATGCTGCTATTGCGGCTGCCGGACGGTGATGTGCGTGCCGAACTCGATCGAATTCGCGACGGGGATCCGTTCACGCAGCGTGGGCTGGCGCAGTACGAATTGCTCCCATGGGTGCCGGTAATCGGCAAGGAAGATCTGGATCGGATCTAGAGGTGTAACGTGGGCAATACCGACTTTCGCATGGAACGCCGCACGATGATTTTCCGTCGTCGTTTTCGCGCGACCTGCACGGCGGTCTACGACGCGTGGACCGAGCCCGCGAAGTTGACGCGATGGTTTGGGCCCACGATCGCCACGAGTACCGTGAGTGAATTGGATGCGCGGGTGGGCGGCGAGTGGCGCATCGTGATGGTCATGCCCGATGGCGTGCCGTATCCGCTCAAGGGCGTCTACGCGGAAACGGTCCCCGGCGAGCGACTCGTGTTCACCATGGACGTAGCGGAGCATCCCGACGCATGGCATGCGGCGCTGGATGCGTTCCGTGACACGCCCACCGGTGCGCGTGGTGGGTCCATCGTGACGACGGTGACGTTCGAAGCCGCACCCGACGACGAGACCGTGATGACCGTCTCGCAACGCTTCGATGAAGCCAGTGATCGTGACGCGCACTATCACATGGGTTCGCCAAAAGGGTGGGGCGAGAGCTTTGATCGGCTTGAGGAATTGCTGGCCGGCTAGGTGCAGCACATGCGCGCAGAGTGGTCAAGTGTGCGATCGCGCATGCCCGCAACACCGACCGCACATGGCCCGGACGCATCCCTCTCCAAGAAATCGCAGAACTGTGATTTTCCGGAAACGCGCCGTCGATCTGCGACTCCATCAGGGCGCCGCTAGATTGCCCGATCCGTGCGCCGGTTCGATCATCCGCCGCGACGACCCTTCGACCCTCGCACTGCATGCGCCTTTTCACGCCCTATTGTGGTTGAGCAAGCGACACTCGGCAACCGGCCTTCGCGACTGCAGCGGCTCTTTGCCACGCTCCAGCGATGGGCCGATGCGGGCTGGTCAGGAAGCGTGGTGTTCGGGTGGGGCCTGCTGCAGGGCTGTGTCTTTCCCGGACTGGCCGACGCATTCTTCCTACCGCTCGCGATCGCCCGACCACAGCGTGCGTACCGACTGGCACTGATCGCGACCGCCGGCACGCTCATCGGCAGCCTGCTGCTCTACGCGCTCGGCGAGACGGCGCTCGCACTCATGCACGGTCGACTGGCCGAGCTGGCAGACCTCACCCCCGAGCGTCTCGAGCAGTATCGACGATCCCTCGCGCGCTATGGTGCGTGGGCAATCTTCGTGAGCACGCTCAGTCCCCTCTCCACCAAGCTGACCAGCATCGCGTCCGGCATGATCGGCGTCCCGTGGCCCGAGTTTACCGGCGCGCTGCTCGCGGGGCGTTTGTTGCGAACCATGGGACTGGCGTGGCTGGTACGTCATGGCGGCGCTCAAGCCGTTGAACGCTGGATCGCTCGTCGACGCGTCGAGTAGATCCAGGCGCGCCCGTCGCCGGGCGGGGTGGCGTGAGGGAGTGGCGATAGCGATACTCGATGACGCCCGATGCCCGTCATCGAGCGCCCCACCCGCCCGCGCGAGACGACGCCACTCATGAATATTTCCTGGATCGACTGGGTCATTGCCGCCGCATCCATCATTGTGTGTTTCGCTCCCGCATTGTTCCTGGCCAAGCGATCGGGCAAGAGCACCTCGGAGTTCTTCGGCTCGGGTCGCGCCGTGCCCTGGTGGCTGGCCGGTCTGTCCATGGTCGCGACAACCTTCTCGTCGGATACGCCCAATTGGGTGACGGAGCAGGTGCGACGCTATGGTGTCGCCGGCAACTGGCAGTGGTGGGCGTTCGTGTTGACCGGTGTGTCGACCGTGTTCTTCTTCGCCCGACTGTGGCGTCGTTCCGGCGTGCTCACCGATCTGGAGTTTTACGAGATCCGATATTCGGGCCCGTCGGCCTCGGCGGTGCGCGGCTTTCGCGCGGTCTATCTCGGCCTGTTTTTCAACTGCTTCATCATGGGGATGGTGACACTGGCGGCGTGCAAGATCGCCAACATTCTCTTTGGCATGCCCCCGTGGCAGACGATCCTGATCACCGGCGTCCTGAATGTGGCCTTTGCCGCGCACTCCGGGCTGTGGGGTGTGTTGGTCATCGACATGATCCAGTTCTTCATCAAGATGACGGCCGTCTTTGCCGCGGCGTGGTTTTCGCTGGTGGAGGTGGGTCGCCGACTGGCGGGGGACGCCAGCGGTTGGGTCGGGCTCAAGCTGCTCGTCGGGAAGTTGTCGACGCTGCAAGTCACGCAGGGAGCCGGTGCGAACGCGCAGCCGGTGATGTCCACCAAGGACGGAGCCGGCCAGCCCATTCTCGACCTGCTGCCCAACTTCAGCATGTCCGAGCTCGCGCTCATGATCTTCATTCTGCCGATCGCCATCAGTTGGTGGGCCAACTGGTATCCCGGTGCGGAGCCAGGTGGCGGTTCGTACATCGCC
>JBEBIR010000259.1:0-5676 GCA_040080315.1 Gemmatimonas sp. | reverse complement strand
CCGTTCACGTTCGCCACGACGGGAATAGTCGGCTCGCGCAAATCGGCGGCGGCCAACGCGGCATCAAGCCCAGTGGCTGCGGCGCCCATGAGCGGCGAGTGAAACGCGCCACTGACGGGAAGTGGCAGACACCGTTTCGCTCCGGCGTCTTTGCACAATTCCATGGCCCGATCGACGCCAGCGACTTCGCCGGAGATGACCACTTGCTCCGGACTGTTGAAGTTGGCGGGAACGACCATGCCTCTCTCCGCGGTGGCCTGCGCGCAAATCGCGTCAATGGAGACGTTCAGTACTCCAAGCACCGCGGCCATCGCGCCGGGTCGCGCAACGCCCTGCTCAAACATGAGCGTGCCGCGACGACGCACCACGCGAACGGCGTCGGCGAGCGAGAACATGCCAGCGACATGATAGGCGGAAAACTCGCCGAGTGAATGACCGGCTGCCGCCTTCACCACTGGACCCAGGCTTTCGCGCACAACGGCCCACACGGCGGCACTGTGCGCGAGTAACGCAGGTTGCGCATTCAATGTGCGCGTGAGTTCATCGGCCGGCCCATCGAACGCCAGGGATGAGAGCGAGGCGCCAACCGCATCGTCGACTTCGTGATAGGCGTCCCGAGCCGCTGGGTACGCTTCAAACACATCCTTCCCCATGCCTACGCGCTGTGACCCCTGTCCCGGCAAGAGCGCGACGATGCTTGATATCATGTGACGAGTGTCCGGAAGCTGGATGCGCCTAGAAGCGCACGACCAGCGACCCCCAGGTGAAACCAGCGCCAAACGCCACAAACAGCACCGTCATGCCTTCTTTCACACGTCCCTGTTCGATGGCATCGTTCAACGCAATCGGAATGGACGCGGCCGACGTGTTTCCGAAACGATCGACGTTCACGAACACGCGATCCATGCCGATGCCCGCATGCTTCGCGGTCGCCTCGATGATGCGGATGTTCGCCTGATGCGGAATGAGCAGATCGATGTCGGCGGCGGTGAGACGCGCGGCGTCGAGCGCGCGATCAGTGGCCTCGGCCATCGATCGAACCGCATGCTTGAACACCTCGCGTCCTGCCATACGAACGTACTGGCGCCTTTGGTCGAAGACGTCCGGCGTGAACGGTTCCACACCGCCGCCCGCAGGACGCCAGAGCAACTCCGCAAGCGCGCCGTCGGACCGCATGAACGATGACAGGATGCCCTTCTGTCCGCTGCGCGTCCGGCGCAGGATTGCGGCACCCGCACCGTCGGCGAACAGAATGCACGTGTTGCGGTCGGTCCAATCGACGATCGCGCTGAGTTTCTCCGCGCCGATCACCAGCACCGTATCGGCGCTGCCACTGGCGATGAGCGATTCCCCGACGATGGCGCCGTAGAGGAATCCCGAACACGCGGCCCCGAGATCAAACGCGGCGGCGCGCGTGCATCCGAGTGCGGTCTGCACTTCGACCGCCGTCGCGGGAAGCAAGTGATCGGGCGACGCGGTGCCGAGTACGATGGTGTCGATCTCGCCGGGTTGTACACCCGCCTTTGCCATCGCCTGACGCGCCGCATCGGCGGACAACGATGTCAGCGACTCGTTGGCGTCGGCAATGTGCCGTTGGCGGATGCCCGTCCGTTCGATGATCCACTGATCATCGGTTTCGAGACCCATCGCCGCGATGTCAGCGTTGGTGACGATCCGTTTCGGAACGGCGTGTCCCGTGCCGGCGAAGTAGGCAAACGGACGTTTCATGCGACATCTCCCTCAGCCAAGGCCTGGCCGATATCCTCAGTCATGCCTGACTCGTAGGCGCGCAGTGCGACGAGAATGGCGTTCATCATCGCGCGCGGAGAACTGCGCCCATGCGAGATGACGGACACCCCACGGACGCCGAGCAGCGGCGCGCCGCCATGTTCATCAGCGTCGAGTTCCTTGAGTGAGTCGAGCGCGTGACGCGGGTCAATTCCGGCGATCTTCGACACCATCCCGATGAGCATCGGGGCGAGGCTTTCGTAGAACTTGAGCAGCACGTTGCCGGTAAATCCGTCGCACACGACGACATCGATGGGTCCGCGATCGCAGCGGCCGCGGGGGATGTCACGTCCCTCGACGTTTCCGATGAAGTTGAGCCCGGACGCGGCCAGTCGCTGATGCGCTTCCTTGACCGCGACATTGCCCTTCTCCGGCTCTTCACCGATCGACAACAGTCCCACGGCCGGCCGCTCGCGACCCAGCAGGTCTCGCGCGTACACGGCGCCGATGCGCGCGAACTGGACGAGCTCTTCTGGCGAGCAGTCGACGTTGGCGCCGGAATCGAGCACGAGCACGGTCTCGAGCGCGGTCGGGAAGATGGTCCCGATCGCCGGTCGGGTGAGCCCCGCGTGCAGTTTGAGATGCACCAGCGACGCGGCCATTTGCGCGCCGGTATTGCCGGCGGAGACGAAGGCCTGGGCTTGTCGCCCGGCCACGCGACGTATACCGACGACCATAGAGCTGTTGGTCTTGCTGCGCAGCGCCACCGATGGTCGATCGGTCATCTCGATCACGTCGGGGGCCTCAACGACATGGAGTCGGTGGCGAAGGTGCGCCAGTCCAGACAGCTCACCGCTCATCAGGGCGCTTAGCTCGGCCTCGATGACCGCCGAGCGGCCGATCAACTCAATTTCGTGCTGTGCGGGAAGCTCAGCGAGCGCGTACAGCGAACCCGCGATGGGGGCCCGAGGGGCATAGTCGCCCCCCATGGCATCCACTGCGATGCGCGCCAACGCTTATGCTTCCTGCGCGGTGACTCGCTGCTCGCCCGCGTAATAGCCGCATTCCGCGCAGACGCGGTGTGGGCGCTTCATCGTCCCGCATTGCGGACACGACTGGATGACGATCGCGGGCGCCGTCTTGTGCGTGTTGCGGGCGCGCTTGCGACGCTTCGAGGTACGGCGTTTTGGTACGGCCATAAGTCCCTGACCTGGACGTTCGAGACAAAAAGATCGTCAGGCGTCGGACGTGCGCGAATCGCGCAGCCCAGCCCAACGGACATCAGGATCCGGCACACAATCACACGTGCCGGTGTTGCGGTCGGCGCCGCATGTGGGACAAATCCCCTTGCAGTCGGCCCGACAGAGTGCAAACGCGGGAACAGCCAGCAACCACTCTTCACGGACGGCCGGCCGCAGATCCAACTCGCGGGACCCCGCCGGAATCGGCACGACATCGTCCTCATCCGCTTCATCGAGACCGGCTTCCGCAAACACCAACTGCAGCGCGTCCGAGACGTTTAACTGTACGTCGATCAGGCAGCGCCGACAGGTGCTGGCGACTGACCCATCGAACGACCCGCTGAAGAAGAACCGACCGTGTCCGGCACCAGACAGCCGACCATGGACGTGGACACCCTCGCCCAGCGGATGAACATCCTCAGGCTCCCACACCGGATCTGATACCGAAAGCGTCGCATCGACGCTCTCTGCACGGGCCTCCAGACTCCGGATGTCGAAGTACAGCATAGCCGTGAAAGGTAGAACGGCAGCCCCCATGACACAAGGGCTGCCGCTCCTGAAATGCCTGCTGACGGAGGCTGCCAAGTGGAGCCCCGGCGCAGAGTTAGCCCGAACCGGGCGGCACTCGTTCAGACCGGAGAAACCTCGCACTCGGCGAAAAAGAAACCGGCCTCACGCGACGCATTCTCATCTGAATCCGAGGCGTGAATCGCGTTCCGTCCCTTTGACTCGGCATACAGCTTCCGAACGGTTCCCTCTGCCGCTTCAGCCGGATCGGTTGCTCCGATCACGGAGCGCAGCGTGGAGACGGCGTCGTCGCGCTCGAGTACCATTGGCATGCACGGCCCACTGGTCATGAACTCCACCAGTTCGCCGAAGAACCCACGCTCGCGATGCACGCTATAAAACTCGCCCGCCTGGAGCGTCGTCAGGTGAAGGACTCGCGCCGCTTTGACGCGAAATCCCGACTGTTCGAGCAGTGCGATGATCAGTCCTGCTTTGCCGGCTCCAAAGGCGTCCGGTTTGATGATGGTAAGCGTACGACGTCCGGCCATGGTGAGAATCCTGTACGAGTGCGAACGAGGGTTGTGCTGAGAGATGGTGAAGCTAACCGCGCGCGAAGGCTACAAGCGCGCGCGAATGAGCTCGACGAAGTCGACTGGCCGTTGCGCGACGCCCATGCCGGCTGCTTTGAAGGCATCGATCTTTTCGATCGCCGTGCCGGCCGATCCAGAGATGATCGCGCCCGCATGTCCCATGCGTCGACCCGGTGGCGCCGTCTGGCCCGCAATGAACCCGACCACGGGCTTGGTCATGTGCTCTTTCACGAACATCGCCGCGTCCTGTTCGTCGGTGCCGCCAATTTCACCCATCATGGCCACGGCCTTCGTGTGCGGATCGGCTTCGAATGCCGCGAGGCAGTCGATGAAGTTGGTCCCATTGATCGGATCGCCACCGATACCCACACAGGAACTCTGCCCGATGCCCGCTCTGGTGAGCTGATTCACGATCTCGTAGGTGAGCGTGCCGGATCGGCTGACGACACCCACGTTGCCTGGCAGGCAGATGCGACCGGGAATGATGCCGACCTTGGATTGGCCGGGTGTGATCAATCCGGGGCAATTTGCGCCGAGCAGTCGCGCGCCATGGTCCTTCACGTACGGATACACCTTCGTCATGTCGAGGACCGGCACGCCCTCGGTGATGCAGACGATGAGCTTCACGCCGGCCGCGGCGGCTTCCATGATGGCATCGGCCGCGTACATCGGCGGCACGTAGATCACCGACGTATTGGCGCCGGTGGCCTGCACCGCGTCGTACACCGTGTCGAAGATTGGCACGGTGCCTTCGAACAGCTGACCGCCCTTTCCGGGCGTGACACCGGCGACGACCTTCGTGCCGTACTCGATCATCTGTTTCGAGTGGAACGAACCATCGCGACCTGTGATGCCCTGCACCAGCAACTTCGTGCCATTGTCGATGAAGATGCTCATGCGGCACCTCCCTTCGTCGCCAACTCCACCGCGCGCTGCACCGCGGCATCCATGTCATTCGAGGCCGAGAAGCCGTTGTCCTGCAGAATCTTCACGGCGATTTCCTCGTTGGTGCCCGTGAGTCGGATGACGATTGGCACGGTGAGCGGATTGGCCTTCGTCGCGGTGACGATCCCGTTGGCCACGTCATCGGTCCGCGTGATTCCGCCGAAAATGTTGAACAGAATGCACTTCACGTTCGGATCGCTGGTAATGATGCGCAGCGCATTCACCACTTTCTCGGGATTCGACGAGCCGCCAATGTCGAGGAAGTTGGCCGGATCGCCGCCGTAGTACTTCACGAGATCCATCGTGGCCATGGCGAGTCCGGCGCCATTCACCACGCACCCGACGTTGCCGTCCAGCTTGATGAACGTGAGGTTGGCGTTGCGTGCATCGACTTCGCTGGGCGCTTCCGACGACTCGTCGCGAAGCGCGGCGATCTCGGGGTGGCGATCCAGTTCGTTGTCGTCAATGACCATCTTGCCATCGACCGCAATCAGTTCGCCTTGCGGCGTCACCACCAGCGGATTGATCTCGGCGAGTGAGCATCCAGCGCTCATGAACGCCGTGTAGAGCTGCTGCATGATCTTGGCGGCCTGACGCGCCTGCTTCACATCCTTGTACAGAAAGAAGCCCATGCGCATCGCTTCGAACGGCAGTAATCCGTAGCG
>JBEBIR010000008.1:0-23707 GCA_040080315.1 Gemmatimonas sp. | reverse complement strand
GATGAACCCCGCGCCCTCGTTTGACCGCAATCGCTCGCCGCCTCCTAGCGCCTTCCGCCTTTTTTGGCCTGCTTCTTGGCGACCGCTTTCTTTGGCGCGGGCTTCTTGGGGGCGGCCTTCTTCGGAGCCGCCTTTTTGGGAGCCGACTTGTTGGACGCGGCCTTCTTCATGGGAGCCGCCTTTTTCGGGGCGGCCTTCTTCGGGGCGGCCTTCTTCGCGGGCGTCGCCTTCTTGGCCGACGGGCCTTTCTTCGCTGGTGCTGACTTCTTCGTCGGGGCCGGCTTCGCCGCCGGAGCGGCCGCCTTTTTCACGGGCACGGCTTTCTTGACCGGAGCGGCGGCCTTTGCCGGGGCCGCCTTGGGGGTGGCCGCTGCCTTCGGTGCCGCTGCCGGCTTGGGCGCCGCGACCGGCTTCGGCGTTGCGACGGGCTTCGGTGCAGGCGGAGGCGGCGCTGTCGGCGTCTCGTCCTTGATAGCTGGAGGCGCCTTGAGCTTTGGAGCAGGTCTTGGGGCGCCTGGGTTTTTCGGCGGCCGACCGGGTCCGCGACGAGGCATCGAGCCGCCGAACATGTCTTCCTCTTCCTCCTCGTCGTCGACTACTTCGTCTTCGAAGCCGTCCGAGTCGTCGTCATCATCATCGTCGTCATCGTCATCCGCGCTATCCCAGAGGCTATCGCTGTCGTCCGACGGCAGACCGTACCCGTCGTCCTCCTCATCGTCGTCGTACGACGAGCCGCCGTACCCGCCGCGCACGTCGCCCATGTCTTCGTCAATGAACTTCAGGTCTTCGGACTGCTCATCGCCTCGCGGCATGACTGCCTCCTCCACTGGTGTAGATCTGGATTCCACAGCGTTCGCCGCGGATGGCGCGTCACGCGCAGACCTCAAGGGTGCTGCGATTCCGGCCGGTTTCGTGCGGGGTGCCGCTGGCCATTCCCAGCATCACCTGTATACGGCTACACCTAGTACATAGAGACGCTCTCCGCGTCAAGCGGGGAACGCCAGCCTACGAACGTAAACGGTTCGCGGTGCCGCCGCTCGATCAGTCAGAACTGCCGTTTCCGACGCCGAATCCACGCTCGATCACCGCCGCCAATGCGTCAAAGACGCGCGGTTCGATCAGCCCGCCAACTTGCGAGCGCAGGTAGTCCAGCGTGTCCGCAGACGACAGCGGTCCTCGGTAGGCACGTCGATTGGTGAGCGCGTCAAACGCATCGGCGGCGGTCAGGATCCGCCCACCCAACGTGATCATCTCGGCCGAGATACCACGCGGATATCCGCCGCCACCCCATCGCTCATGGTGGTCGCGAATGAAGTCCAAAGCCTCGCCGAGATGCCGCAACGGCGAGAGAATCTCGAGGCCGATGTGAACGTGATCTCGAACATGAGTGAACTCGACGTCGGTGAGCGGGCCCGGCTTGTTCAGTACCTCCTCCCGAATACCGATCTTGCCGACATCGTGCAGATGACCGGCGACACGCACCATTTCAACGTACGCGACAGGAAGTCCCAGTTCCGCGGCAATGGCCGCGGACAGACTTGCGACCCGCTGCGAGTGGCCCCGCAAGTACAGGTCCTTGGCCTCCATCGCGTTGATCAGGGTTTCGGCGATGCTGACCGTGAGGCCGCGCAAGGCGAGCTTCTCCTCTTCGAGCTCACGCGTCCGGATGGCGACCTCCTCGCGAATGAGACGGTCCACGGCTTGGCGTTCGAGCGCCTGTGTTCGCCGACTCAGTGCGCGCTCAACGGCCGCCTTGAGGTCAGGCAGCTCGACAGGCTTCGTGAGGTAGTCAAACGCGCCAGAAGAGAGCGCGTCGGTGGCGGACGCCGCGTCGTTCACGGCGGTCAGCATGATGATGCCGAGCGCCGGGTCGAGGGCCAGCGCGTGGGGAACAACGTCGAGACCGGACATTCCGGGCATCCGCAAATCGCAGACCATGATCGCAAACCGTCCAACGGCCAACGCGCGAAGCGCCGCCGGGCCGTCCTCAGCGAACTCTACCTCGAAATCGCACGCTCGCAGGTAGCGGCCAAGGGCCAGTCGAATAGTCGGCTCGTCATCCACGAGCAGGATGCGCCGAACGTCGTCCTCGGCAATGGCGGCCGCAGCGATATCGATAGCGCGCAGGGGATCGTCGATGAGACTGCTACTCATGTGTGAGGCTGTTGGGTGACTGATGGGCTTCGAGCGTTTCTCGGGGACCAGCGTCAGACGAGTCGGCGCGCGTTTGATGCATCGGCAGGGTGACGGTCACGGTCGTTCCAACGCCCGGGACCGACTGCACGTCGATATCGCCGCCGTGCGCTTGCACGATGCCGAATCCGACGCTCATTCCCAGTCCGGTGCCGACACCGGACGGTTTCGTTGTGAAGAAGGGTTCGAAGATGCGGCGCCGCTGGTCGGGTAGCATGCCGCGCCCGGTGTCACGGACCGACATGGCCACGTGGTCGCCGGTCACGCACGTGCTGACCGTGAGGACGCGCTCGCCAGATTCGGACATCGCGTCTTCGGCATTGCTGATCAGGTTGATGAGCACCTGCTGCAGCGTCTGCCGATCGCCGGAAACCGCGGGCAGTGCCTGCATCCCCTCACACACCACGCGAATTCCCGAGTTGCGGAGGGGATACGCGCGCAAGCGCAGTGTTTGATCGATCAGATCGCTCAAATCGACCGGACCGATTCGCTGCTCCGATTTGCGCGCGAAGATCAGCAGATCTCGTATCACGCCGCTGGCGCGATCAGTCTCCTGCTTGATGAGTTCCACCGACTCCCGCTGTTCGCCCACGAGCGGCTCGGTGAGGAGTATCTGGGCGAACGCCGAGATGCAGGTGAGCGGATTGTTGATCTCATGCGCCACGCCGGCCACCAATCCGCCCAGTGCGATCATCTTCTCGGTGTCTCGCAGTTGCTGCTCAAGTAGTCGGTCGGCGGTGCAGTTTCGGACGCTGACCACCTGCCCGAGCGTGTCGCCCTCCTGGGCAAGCAGGGGACTGAACGTGACGAGGGCCGGAAATTCTGTCCCGTCGCGCCGCCGGTGTACGGCCTCGCGAAGTCCGGGCTCGGCGCTGTTGTTCCCGTCGGTGATGCGTCGCGTGTGATGCGGAATGCCTTCCGCCACGAGTTGCCCGAACTGCATTTCCATCAATTCGATCTGCGACCAACCGTACTCGCGGGCAGCGGCCGGATTGGCATATCGCACGCCCCCGCTGTCGAGAATGAAGATCGGGTGATCGATCGTGGTGAGGGCGCTGGCCAACAGATGCTCGCGCTCGCGACCGAGGTGCTCATCCTCGTCGAGCAGTAGCGCGTCAAGCGCCAGCGCCAATGACGTGGACAGCTTCTCCAGCGTGACGCGGTCGCGACTTGGCAGCGGCGCGGTCGAGGGCGCGGAGACGATGAGCACGCCGAGGGTGTGGTCTCGCGCGACCAGCGGAACCACGAGACTCCAATCGTCTGTCGGCGAATGGTCCACTGAGGCCGGGGTGACGTCCTGCAGATTGGAGAGCTCGATCGGACGACCGCGCGCGGCGATTGAAGAAATGGCGTGTCCATGCGTCGACCGCGTCCCCAGCAACACGTCAAGCGTTCCACTCGTGGCGACAAACTCCATGAGACCATCGCGACGTCGCGCCACACCAATGGCCTTGCCGATGGTCGGCACGACCAGATCGAGCACGCGCAGCAGATCGCTGGCGCCGACGGCGAGGTTGGACGCTTGCAGCGTGACGCGGGCGAGCTCCGCCGCACCTTCTGCGCGTTGCCGCTGCAGATCCTGCAGCGAGAACAGCCGTGATGTTTCGACGGACATGCCCGCCTGTCGCGCGAGCGTGGTCAGCAGGTCGAGATCCTGCAGGTCAAACGTGTCTGCCGACGGAGCGCGCAAGCGCAACACGCCCGCGCTGCGGTTCCCGTATCGAACCGCGGCACACATCTCGGAGTCCCCGCGCCGCCAGTCGGGTCCGTCGTCCAGGTGAACGGCCAGACGCGAAACGCCGGTGTGTTGTGTTTCGCGGGCGAGGCTCGATTCGGCTTCCGTTGCCGGTCGCTGCGGGCCGATCCTGCCATCGTGCGTTGTCATCACCCGCGCGAAGCCGCCGGGTCCGGACGTGAACACCTCGCACGTCGCGGTGGGAAACAGGTGCCGAACGGCTTCGGCAATCGCGGTGGGCAGCGTGTTGTCGATCACGACGTGCGTCAGCTGTTGCTGCGCGCGCGCGACGACTTCAAGTCGGTCCGTCCGACGCTGTATGACCCTGGATGCGTCGTCGATCTGCCGATGCAGACGCTGTCCGCGAAGCACGAGTGCGCTGTGATCGGCAAAACGGTGGAGTATCTCGACGTCGCTCGCTGCGAATCCATTCTGCGACGAACGGACGCAGAGCATCAAACCCGACACGGTGCCCTCGAGCCAGACGGGCGCCACGGCGGCGTGCCGAATTGACGACGTGCCGACACCAGGTGTGAGAAGCAGATCATCCTGTGCATCACTGGTGACGTGCGCGCGACCCGACTGAGCGCAGTCCGTCAGGAGCGGCGGTAGCGCAGACCGCGGATCGGATCGTCCGTTCCATGAACTCAGGCTGCCCGCCGCCGCGACGACGCGAAAGACGTCCTCATCGCGCTCGAACACGCAACTGCCGTCGGCCTGGGTGACGTCTGCGGCTGACTCGACCAATTGGCGCAACACGTCAGACTCTTGAAGCGCACGTCCCGCGAGGTCGCGCACGAACCGTGCGAGTGCCTCTGACGCGCGCACCGAACCCCCGCCATCGCCAGAGGAGATGGGCGAGGCAGTCGACTCGCGAATGACGAACGTTGTACTCAAGATGACAACCGCCTGCGCGGAACGACACCGCGGACTCAAGCTCTATCGGTCGCGCTTCTCAGGCCGTGCTCAACCCCGCGATCCAGGAAGAGTCGGACGGCGTCGCGTCCTCGCGTGCCGTTATCCAGTGTTCATTCGTTCCAATCTTCGGCACCAAAGCCCGCCGAATCCCGAAAGATAAACTGTCAGAGGTCGGTCTGGACGTCACATCCGCACTGGCGAGCTCATCAGTACCAGCACGAGCAACTGTCGATGCGGGGAGGCGCTACAATTCGACGATCACTTCTCCAGCCCTTGCGCCTGTGCCTGCCCCCAGTCGGTCCCTCGTTCCGTCAAACCTGTCCGGCGCCACCGCGAGTGAGATTCTCGAGTTGGCTGAGGCGCAGCAAGTGCGATATCTGCGACTCCAGTTCACCGACATTCTTGGCGTTATCAAGAATGTCGAGATCCCGTCGTCGCAGTTCAGGAAGGCGCTGCACGGCGACATCATGTTCGATGGATCGAGCATCGAGGGGTTTGTGCGGGTCGAAGAGTCGGACATGCTGCTCGTGCCCGATCTCAGCACGTTTCAGATCTTTCCGTGGGGCGATCCGTCGGCCCGCGTTGCGCGCGTCATCTGCGATGTCACGATGCCGGACGGAACACCGTTTGCGGGTGACCCCCGCGGTGTGCTGAAGCGGCAAGTGGCTCGCGCGGCCGACCTGGGATTCGTGATGAACGCGGGCATGGAAGCCGAGTTCTTTCTGTTCAAGCCGACACCCGACGGTCGTCCGGCGACCGATACGCACGATGTTGGCGGGTATTTCGATCTCGCACCGATGGATCAGGGCGAGGATGCCCGGCGCGCGATCGTGGACACCCTCGAGCAAATGGGATTTGAAGTCGAGGCGGCACATCACGAGGTCGCGCACGGTCAACACGAGATTGACTTTCGTTATGCGGACGCCCTTCGCACGGCCGACAACATTGCGACGTTCCGGTTTGTCGTGAAGCAAGTGGCGCGTCAGTTCGGTCTCGTGGCGTCGTTCATGCCGAAGCCGGTGTTCGGACAGAACGGCAGCGGAATGCACGCGCATCAATCACTGTTTCGCAACGGACAGAATGCGTTCTGGGATCCACAGCGCGACTGGGCCCTGTCCAAGACGGCGCTGCACTATATCGGCGGGTTGTTGAAGCACGCACGCGCTATGTGTGCGGTGACGAATCCGCTGGTGAATTCGTACAAGCGTCTGGTGCCCGGATTCGAAGCCCCCGTGAACGTGGCGTGGAGCATGCGCAATCGTTCGCCGATGATTCGCGTCCCGGAGCGACGCGGCGCCGGCACCCGACTCGAACTGCGCACCCCGGATCCGAGCGCGAACCCGTATCTGGCGCTGACGGTCATGCTCGCGGCGGGCCTGGACGGTCTGGCCACCGAGGCCGATTGGCGAGAGCCGATCAACACGAACATCTGGGAGATGTCATACCGCGAACGGCGACGACTGCGCGTGGACGACTTGCCGCACGATCTCCACGAGGCCTGCGATGAGTTGGAGCGAGACGACGTGCTGACCACCGCGCTGGGCGATCACATCGCGCAGCACTTTCTGGCGGCCAAGCGCGCGGAATGGCGTGAGTACAATCAACAGGTGACCGCGTGGGAACTGGAACGCTATCTATCAAAGTACTAAGGACTCAGTACTCAGTACTCAGTACTCAGTACTGAGTTTACCCTCTCGAGGTGGATGATGGTGCTGATATCGCGTCGTACCTGCTGTACAATGCTGATGGGCCTCACTGCGGGCTCCGTGCTGTTGGCGCCGATACGTTCATCGGCACAAAGCGGGCCGTCGATGGTGATTCTCGTGCGACACGCTGAGAAGGCGGCCGTTCCTGGCGATGATCCGCCGCTCAGTGACATCGGGCGTGAGCGGGCGGTGGCGCTTGCACACGCGCTCAAGGCGTCAGCGCCTAGCGCGATTATCGTCAGCGCGCGTCAACGCACCGGGCTCACCGCCGAGACGGTGGCGGCGCAAACCGGTATCACACCACAGGTCATCGCACTCGATGGTGGTGGCGCGGCGCACATCGCGGCGGTTGCGGCCGCGGTACGCAAACAGCAGGGGGTGGTGCTAGTGGTCGGACACAGCAACACGACACCCGCCATCATCAAGGCGTTGGGCGGACCGACGCTGCCGGATATCTGCGACGCGACCTACAGCCACTTCTTTGTCCTCACGCTGGCGATTGGCGCGCAGCCGGCCGCCCTGACCATGTCTCGTTATGGCGCTGCCGAACCGCCGCCGCCGGCGACGTGTGTCGGAATGATTCCCAAGTAGCTCCGACGCGCATGTCGGAGTTCAATGATCACTTCTCCGACGTGGCACAGGGATATGCGGCGTTCCGGCCGCGATATCCAGATGCGCTGTTTGCCGCGCTGGCGTCGCTGGCGCCGGCACGCGACGTGGTGTGGGATTGTGGATGTGGCACGGGACAGGCGAGCGTGGCCTTGGGCGCGCATTTCGGCCAGGTGCATGCCACCGACGCCAGCGCACAGCAGATCGCACTGGCCGAACCGCATGAGCGCGTGACGTATCGCGTGGCGCCGTCGCACGCCAGCGGGCTGACGAACGGCAGCGCAGCGCTCGTCACCGTGGCGCAAGCGCTGCACTGGTTTGACGTTGATGCATTCCACGCCGAGGCACGCCGAGTGCTGGTGTCAGGCGGCGTGATTGCCGAATGGTGCTACACACTGCTCGACGTTCCGTCGGCGCCCTTGGTGGCCGATGTCGTGAACGCCATGGATGCTCGCATGCGAATGTGGTGGCCGCCGCAACGACGGCACGTCGATAGTGGCTACGACGATCTGGCCTTCCCGTTCGAACGCCTCGACATTGGCGCGTTCGCCATGGAAGCAGAGTGGTCGGCACGGCAACTGGCCGGGTATGTGGCGACGTGGTCGGCCGTCAGCCGATACCGCGCGGCGCACGGGGTGGATCCAACGGTGGAGTTCACGCGCCGAGTAACCAGCGTGTGGGGTGATGTCGAGCGTCACACGATTCGGTGGCCGATGGTGTTGCGCGTTGGGCGCGTGCCGTAAGGACGCCTCGTTTGTTCACTCGCGCTTCAACAGGTATCGCTGCGCGAGCCACTCGCGCCAGCTGATCGTTCCGCGCACACCGCTCGCGACGGTGTTCTTTCCAGCTCGGAACCCCGCAGCGGTCTTGCCCGGCACGAAGATCGGCAACACGCGCTTGGTGATTCCCGTTGCCGATTTCCACGCACGCGCCGCATCGCCCAGCGAGAAGATCTCCGGACCACCAAGGTCTGGCGCGTGTTGTGCGGGACCCTCCAGCACCAGGTGAACGAGGCGCGCGGCCACGTCGCGCGTCGCGATGCTCTGGAAACGAAAGCGCACAGGAAGCGGCATCACCGCCGGAAAGCGCGCCGCCGCCGTCAATTGTTGGTCGATCAACGAGTGAAACTGCGTGGCCCGCAGTATCGTGAACGGAACCGGACCCGATTCGACAAGGCGTTCGGCGACCAACTTGTCCTGATAATACCGATAAGGGATTTGGTCGATGCCGACAATGGACACGTAGATCAGGTGTTCAACGCCAGCCTTGCCGCAATGGTCCAGGAGACGTTGTGTGCCTTTCACATCCACCAGATGCGAGCGCCTGAAGTCACTCGCCGTGTGGATGACGGCGTTGACATCGCGCACCGCATCTGAGAGACCTTCACCCGTGACGAGATCTGCCGCGGCCCAGTCGAGCGGTCGCGGATCGCCCGTTGGCGAATCGCCGGTGGGCGAATCGCCGGTTGGCCGGTGGCGACTGGTGAGTCGTAGCGAAGCGTTCAGGGTCCCGCCGAGTGCGATGATCTCGCGGGCCAGCGCACCGGTGCCACCTGTGATAAGAACACGCATAGGGCCACGCTCGCGAGAGGGCGGTGAACGATCACTGACAAACTAGCGCAATGCGTCTGACGAACGGCGGCCGAACGACTCATATTGGACGCATCCCAGAGGAGAATCCATGAGCACGACTGGTGGTGAAGTCCTGGCGCGCATGCTGCAGGCCGAACGTGTCGAGGTCGTCTTCGGCATCATCGACGGCACCTATTTTGGTTTCTACTCGGCACTGCATCGGCTGGGTATTCGGCTGATCACGCCGCGACACGAAGCGAGCGCCGCCCACGCGGCAGCCGCCTACGCGCGACTCACCGGACGACTCGGCGTGTGCATGGCCAGCAATGGTCCGGGCGTCGCGAACATTCTGCCCGGTCTTGTCGTCGAGCAGACGGAAGGCAACCGCGTGCTGTGCATTTCCAGCGCGCGGCGCACGGGAGCGATGTATCCCATGCGCACCGGCACATATCAGGGATTCGATCAACAGCGCGTGGTGGGGTCGTTTGCCAAGTTCAGCTGCGCGGTACCCAGCTTCGAACGCATTCCCGAATTGATGCGCGCCGCGCTGCGCGCCTGTTGGGACGGGCGGCCCGGCGTCGTGCACATCGACGTGCCCGAGAACCTGATGAACGCTGAGGTCAAGGCCGACGTGACCATCTGGAAGCCGTTGCAGTATCGGCGTACGACGCCGTTGGCGGTCGACGGTGAAGACGTGGAGCGCGCCGCCGATGTGCTCTTGCGCGCGCAGTTGCCGGTGATTCATGCCGGCAGCGGCGTGATTCACGCACAGGCGCACGAAGCGTTGCGCGCCGTGGCCGATGTGCTCGAGGCACCCGTCACGACGAGTTGGGCCGCGCGCGGCGTCTTTGACGAGGATTCGTCGCTGGCGATTCCCATGACGCACGTGAAGCTCAACACGCTCGTGCGGAACGAGGCCGACGCCATGCTCATCGTCGGGTCGCGCGTTGGTGAAACCGACTGGTGGGGGAAACCTCCGTATTGGCGTGCAGCGGCCGAACAGCCGACCGTGCAGGTCGATATCGACGATGCGAGTCTTGGTGCCAACAGGCCTGCGGCGGTCGCCATACAGGCCGACGCAGGCGTCTTCCTGAAGGCGCTACTGCCGCGACTGGAAGCGCGTCGCGGCGAAATGTCCGTTGAGCGACGTCGCGCGCAGATGGCCAGATATCGCGAACACATCCGGCGCTATCAGGCGAAACTGGACGGCGCGCTCACCAGTCGGGCCGCTCCGATGCACTCGGCGCACGCCGCGGCACTGGTGCGCGAACTCTTTCCAGCTGGCAGCCCCCTGGTGGCCGACGGGGGCAACACCGCCGTGTGGAGCATGTTCTATTCGCACGCGAAGACACCGGCGCGCATGCTGAGCACCATGAAAATGGGAATGCTCGGTGCGGGCATGGGTCAGGCGGTAGGCGCCGCCGTGGCGGTGCCGGAGTATCCTGTCGCCTGCATCATCGGCGACGGCGCGGCCGGCATGCATCCTCAGGAGATCGAGACGGCGGTGCGGCACGGTCTGCGCATCGTCTGGCTGGTGCTGTGCGACAAGCAGTGGGGCATGGTGAAGATGACACAGTCCATCGCCCTGCGTCCGGTGAAGATGCTGATCCGGAAGCGACTCGATGAGAATGAGAATATGTGGACCGATTTCGGCGAGATAGACTTTGCAGCCGTCGCGGTCGCAATGGGCGCTGCCGGTGAGCGGGTGAACCATCCGGATGCGCTGCGTCAGGCGCTGGTGCGTGCGTTAACGCGAGCGGGTCCGACCGTACTGCATCTGGATGTGGATCCGACGATACACCTGTGGGCACCGGGACTGATCCACTTCAAGGCCATGCATCAGGAGCCCAAGGGTCGGTGAATGAGCTCGATGCCGTACGGCTGAACTTCAGTGCGAATACGCTGCACCTGCTGAACGCGATCCTGGGGATCGTGATGTTCGGTGTGGCGCTTGACATGCGCATCGAAGACTTCAAACGAGTGATGGCGAATCCGCGTCCGGTACTGATCGGACTGTTCGGTCACTATCTGGTGTTTCCGGCATTCACGTATCTCTTGATCACGATCATCAGACCGGCACCAAGCATCGCGCTCGGCATGATGCTGATCGCGAGTTGCCCGGCGGGCAACATCTCGAACTTTCTGGTCCATCTGGCGGGCGGCAACACGGCGCTGTCCGTGAGCATCAGTTCGACGTCGACGGTGCTGTCCGTGGTGATGACGCCCCTGGTGCTGCGCTTCTGGGGTGCGCAGTACGCGCCAACGCGCGCCTTGCTGCGCGAAGTCGCGGTCGATCCGCTCGACATGTTCGTCACGATCTTTCTGCTGTTGGGGCTTCCACTCGCCGCCGGCCTGCTGACCGCGAAGCGATGGCCGCGCTTCGCGGCCCGCGTGCGGATTCCCATCAAGCGCCTGTCCATCGCGGTGTTTGCGCTATTCCTGATTGCGGCGCTGGCGGGGAACTGGGCGCATTTTGTCCTGTATGTTCGACGCGTGGTGTTCGCGGTATTTCTGCACAATGCCATCGCGCTGACCGTGGGCTATTGGACGGCGGCGCTCCTCGGACTTGCGGAACGTGATCGTCGTGCGGTGAGTTTTGAGGTGGGCATTCAGAATTCGGGACTCGGACTCATTCTGATCTTTACGTTCTTCGGTGGACTCGGAGGGATGGCGATCGTCGCCGCGTGGTGGGGCATCTGGCACGTCGTCGCGGGGTTGTCGCTGGCCGCCTGGTGGTCCCGACGCCCTGTCACGGCCGCGACGACCTCGCCGTGAGCGTCGATCCGCCTGCCAACGTATTCGTGACCGGAGCCTCCGGTTACCTCGGTCGCTTGTTGATCGCCGAGTTGGCTGCGCGCCGCGGCGAGGGACGTGTGGGAATCGTCGTGGCGGCGGACATCCGGCCGGTCGAGGTGCTACCTCCCGGCGTCACGTTCGTGCGCCACGACGTGCGTGATGAGGGGCTCGTTGATCTGCTTCGGTCCTTTGGCATCACCTGCGTCGTGCACCTTGCGTCGATTGTCACTCCGCCCAAGGGCAGCACGCGAGCGTTTGAGTATTCGGTTGATGTCACCGGCACGGCGCGCGTGCTCGAGGCGTGCGCGCTCGCCGGTGTGGGGCGCATCGTCGTGACATCCAGCGGTGCCGCGTACGGTTATCACGCTGACAATCCGGAGTGGATCACGGAAGATGCGCCCATTCGTGGCAACCAGGCATTCGCCTATAGCTGGCACAAGCGAGTGGTCGAGGAGATGCTGGCCGACTATCGCACGCGATGCCCAGCGCTCCAGCAAGTGGTCTTTCGTGTGGGCACGATTCTCGGCGCGACTGTCAACAATCAGATCACAGCGCTGTTTGAGCGATCTCGTTTGCTGGTGATCCGTGGGTCGGATTCGCCGTTTGTCTTTGTGCACGATGCAGACGTTGTCGACTGTCTGGCACGCGCGGTTGATTCCCCGGTCGTCGGCATCTTCAACGTTGCCGGCGATGGCGCGCTTACGATGCACGAGATTGCCATGTTGCTGGGCAAACCGCTGATGACGGTGCCCGCATGGCTGCTGCGTGGTGCGTTGCGGCTGGCACGGCCACTGGGCCTTACGCGCTACGGCCCCGAGCAAGTGGACTTTCTGCGTTACCGACCAGTCCTGGCCAACGATCGTCTCAAACAGGTCTTCGGCTTTGTGCCGAGGTGCACATCCCGCGAGGCATTCGATGCGTGGCGCGCGGCGTCGGTTGCGCGATCGCGAGTCAAGGTGCCGGCGCGTACCTTGGACTGATGTCGCTTACCCTGCAGGTCCTCATCGCATTGATCTCGGGTCTTGCGCTCGGTGTCGGTGTGTCGCTCAGCGAGAGTGTCGCGCTGGACGCGCTGGCGCGCGGGATCGAGCCGCTTGGCACGCTGTTCATCAATGCCATCCGCATGACGATCATTCCGCTCGTTGTCTCGAGTCTGATTGTGGGGGTCACGTCGGCACCCGATACCCGCACGATCGGCAGGCTGGGCGGTCGGGCGCTGCTCTTCATGCTGGTGAGTCTGGTCATCGCCTGCACACTCGGCGTGATGGTGGCCGGTCCGGCGTTCTCATGGCTCTCAATAGATCCGGCCGCATCGGCCGCACTTCGCGCGAGCGCGAGTGAAGGTGCCCAGGCGTCTGGCACGATGCCGACATTTTCCCAATGGGTCGTCGATCTGGTTCCCGCCAACCCAATCAAGGCGGCCGCTGACGGCGCGATGCTGCAGTTGATCATCTTCGCCGTGGCCTTTGGTATCGCGTTGTCGCGCATTGCGCCGTCGCGTCGCGCGGCCGTCGTACGCGTGTTCGAGGGAATACTCGACGCATCGCTCACGCTGGTGCAGTGGGTGCTGAAGCTGGCGCCTATCGGTGTTTTCGCGCTTGCCGTGCCGCTGGCAGCGCGCCTGGGAATCAGCGCCGCCGGCGCGCTGGCCACGTACATCGGCGTCGTGTCCGCACTCTCCACGGTGTTGATCCTTCTGCTGTATCCCGTGGCGGTCATTGGTGGACGCATGCGCCTGGGCACCTTCGCGCGCGCCGCATTTCCCGCGCAAGCCATGGCGTTCAGTGGGCGTTCC
The DNA here is from genome assembly GCA_040080315.1 of Gemmatimonas sp. Taxonomy (GTDB): domain Bacteria; phylum Gemmatimonadota; class Gemmatimonadetes; order Gemmatimonadales; family Gemmatimonadaceae; genus Gemmatimonas. The sequence continues at coordinate 10,384 of JBEBIR010000008.1, read as the reverse complement.
TCGCTGGCCGCACTGCCGGCCATGATTACGGCGACGCGCGACACGCTGGCGCTGCCGCCGCAAATCGCCGGATTTCTCGTGCCACTGCTGACGGCCACGTTTCGCATTGGCGCCGGCGTGGGCCAAACCGTTCCGATCGTGTTCGTGGCGCATCTGTATGGTGTGACCCTTGGTCCGGCGCAGCTCGCTGCCGTCGCGATCACCGCGGTGCTCGTGTCGTTTTCCGTGCCCGGGATTCCCGGCGGCACCATCATTGCCATGGTGCCCGTGCTGATGGCGGCGGGCCTTCCCATCGAAGGCGCGGGAATCATGCTGGGGGTGGACACCATCCCCGACATGTTTCGCACAACGGCCAACGTCACGGGCGACATGACGGCAGCGGTCGTGCTGGGTGCGCACGAGAAGCAGGAGGCAGAAGGCGGGTAGATGGCCATGGCAGTAGCTTCCTTCCATGTCCATTTCCGCGGAGCCGACTGCGTATCCCATTGGTGTCGTGACGATCTCCGATCGCGCGAGTGCCGGCATCTATGAGGATCGCTCGGGTCCGTCCATCGTGGCGGTACTGGAACGCTGGGTGGCCACGACGTGGCGTCCCGAGATCCGGGTGATCGCCGATGAGCAACCGCTGATTGAGGCGACGCTACGCGAGTTGGCCGACGATCTGCGCTGCCCGCTGATCGTCACGACTGGCGGGACCGGCCCGGCGCCGCGCGACGTCACCCCTGAGGCCACGATGGCGGTGTGCGACCGATTGCTTCCGGGATTCGGTGAACAGATGCGCGCGGTGTCGGTGCGGACCGTGCCCACCGCAATTCTGTCGAGACAACTGGCGGGCACGCGCGGGACCTCACTGATCCTCAATTTGCCGGGTAAGCCGACCGCCATCGAGGAGTGCCTCGGCGCAGTGTTCGCCGCGATTCCGTATTGCATCGATCTCATTGGCGGTCCGCGTTTCGAAACGACCTCGGACGCGCCCGCTGCATTTCGCCCGAAAGGAGTCTGAGTATGACTGTCTCACCAGCACTGCTCGCCATTCTCGTCTGCCCCAAATGCAAAGGCGCGTTGGACTATCGCCTCAGTCCGTCAGAAGTCCTGATCTGTCATGCCTGTCAGTTGGTCTATACCGTGCAAGATGGTATTCCAGTGATGCTCATCGACGAGGCGCGCGCGCTGGACGCGGCTGAGTTTCCACCCGCTGCCTGATCGTGGCGGCTTACATCACTTCAGGAGTCGTTTGAATGGATCCCCGCGATGTGCTGCGCGACACGGTCATGCGACTGCTGTTGCGCGATCTGGCCGCGCTGCAACGTGAAGTTGCTGCCTATCCCGACGATGCGACGCTGTGGCGTCTTGCGCCGGGCATCTCGAACTCCGGCGGCACCCTGGCGTTGCATCTCGCCGGCAACCTGCGCGGATTCATCGGTTCCGTGTTGGGCGGGAGTGAGTACGTGCGGGACCGTGAACGCGAGTTCACCGCGACTGGTCTCACGCGCACCGAGGTCTCGATGCAACTGGCGGAGGCCGAGATCGACGTCATGCGCGCGCTCAGCACGCTCGATCTGGCACGACTCGACTCCGAGTACCCACATGTGCTCGCGGAAACGCGGCTCCGCACCGACGTGTTCCTGATGCATCTGGCGTGTCATGCCTCATATCATCTGGGTCAGATCGACTATCATCGTCGATTGATCACGGGCGACGGTGCCACCGCGAAAACGCTGAGTATTCCCGCGCTCGTTCAGCCGTTGCCCGACTATCTCGCCATCTGATGCCACACGACACGCCGCATACTGGCTGGCACGATGGCACGCTGGTGGTGCATGCCGGCCTGCCGCCCAAGCAGGCCGGGGCACCGTACCTGCCTGGGCCGACGTTTGCTGCGCCGTACCACACCCCGGGCAATCCGGCCGACTCGTCATTCACGTACGGACGATTCCACAATCCCACCTGGCAGTTGTACGAACAGGCGCTGGAAGCGCTGGAAGGCGGCCCTGCCGTGCTGTTCCCATCGGGGATGTCCGCGAGCGCGGCGGTGCTGGCGACCGTACTGAAGGCGGGGGACAAGCTCGTGATGCCGGTGGAGAGTTACTACACCACCCGTCTGATCGCGACCGAGTATTTCGCACCAATGGGCATCGAGGTCGTCACCGCGCCAACGGCGAACGACGCGCAACGTGCACTGCTGCACGGTGCGCGACTTTTGTGGCTGGAGTCGCCAACGAATCCCGGGCTGGATGTGTGCGACATCGCCGCATTGTGCGACGCGGCGCACGCGGCCGGCGCGTTGGTGGCGGTCGACAACACCACGGCAACGGCATTGGGGCAGCGGCCACTGGCGCTTGGTGCCGATTTCGTTGTCGTCTCCGACACGAAAGCCATGACGGGTCATGCGGATGTCATTCTCGGACACGTCGCCACGAAGGATGCGCACTGGGCGGAGGCAGTGCGGACGTATCGCACGCGGATGGGCGCCATTCCGGGACCCATGGAGGTGTGGTTGGCGCATCGATCGTTGGGTACCCTGTCTGTGCGCCTGACTCGGCAGTGCACCTCGGCGATGGAGATTGCGAGTTATCTGGCGATGCATCCCAAAGTCCACGGCGTGCGATATCCCGGACTGCCGACGGATCCGGCATTCCCCACGGCGTCGAAGCAGATGACGATGTTCGGACCTGTCATCGCGTTTGAACTTGCCGACCGCGAATCAGTCGAGCGGTTCTTCGCCGCGTCGAGCCTGGTGTTTGAGGCGACCAGTTTTGGCGGCATCCACACCAGCGCCGAGCGTCGAGCCCGTTGGGGTGCGGACGCGGTCAGCGAAGGCTTCGTGCGTCTGTCGATTGGATTGGAAGACGTTCGCGATCTGGTGAGCGACCTGGCGACTGCACTGAGCGCCGTCTAAGTGACCATGTCTGTGCCGTTCTCGCGATGACCTCGGAACCGGAGGATCGCTCCGTCCGCATCAAGGCGTTGATCGGCCTGGCCATCGCGCTGGTCATTGGCGTTGCTGGTTGGGTTGGACTCTCGACCGCGACACAGCGAGGGCTGGAGCGACTCGATGCCATCGACCGCGCGCGCACAGAATGCGAGAAGTCATGGGCGACGGCGGCAACGCGCGCCGAGACCTTACGCGTCGACGGCATCGCGCTGACCGACACCATCGATCGGCGTTCCGAGCAGGCGATTGACCGCTGTGGTGATCTGCGCGATCAGGAGGTCTCGACGCCACCAAATCCCCGTGAGATGAACGGCGCACCCATGCCTCGAGGACTACGCTGATGCTTCGAGGGTGGAGACGCCGACTGCTGTTGGTGCTGGTGGTAATGATTGCCGCAGCGTTCGCGATCGCTCCGGGCTACGTCGATGGTGACATGAATCGCGTGCTAACCACGACGCCCCCAGCACCGTCGGCGGCGGCCTTGGCGCTGCACCATCAGCTGTTTGTCGCGGATCTGCACGCCGACCAGTTACTCTGGGCGCGCGATCCGCTGCGGCGAGCGTCGCGCGGTCACGTTGACGTGCCTCGCCTTCAGGACGGTAACGTCGCGCTGCAGGTCTTTTCCGTGGTGACGAAGACACCACGCGGCATCAACTACGACCTCAACACCGACGAGACGGACAACATTCTGCTGTTGGCCATCGCGCAGCGGTGGCCCGTCGCGACATGGCGCAGCCTGCGTGCACGGGCCCTGCATCAGGCCGACCGTCTGCATCAGGCGGCTCGTCGATCAGAGGGAGCGCTCACGGTCGTCGGGACGCAAACTGAACTGCGCGCGTTCGTACAGCGCCGTGCCGTGCAGCCCACGCTCGTGGCAGGCGTGCTGGCGATCGAAGGGTTGCACGCGCTCGACGGCCGCCTCGAGAACGTCGACACATTGTTCGCCGCCGGCTTTCGCATGATGGGGCTCACGCATTTCTTCGACAATGCACTCGGCGGCAGTGCGCACGGAGTGAGTCACGCCGGACTGACGCCGTTCGGACGCGACGTCGTGACCCGCATGGAACGGCTCGGCATCATCGTCGATCTCGCGCATACGTCGCCGCAGATGAAGCTCGACGTGCTGGCGATGGCGACGCGGCCGGTGGTGGTATCCCACGGTGGCGTGGCCGCCACCTGCCCCGGCCCGCGCAATCTCACCGACGAACAGCTGCGCGCGATCGCGGCGAACGGCGGACTGGTGGGCATCGGATACTGGGACGGCGCCGTGTGCGAAATGACGGTGCCGTCAATCGTCAAGGCGATTCGACACGCGGTCACCGTCATGGGCATCGAGCACGTGGCGCTGGGCTCGGACTTCGATGGTGCCACGATGGAGCCGTGGGATACGCGAGCGCTCGCTCTTGTGACGGAAGGGCTGTTGCAGAACGAGTTCTCGCCGGACGACGTGCGGCGGATCATGGGTGGCAATGTGCTGGCGTTCCTGGCGAGCCAATTGCCGGCACAGTGAACTCCATCTCTCTCCTAGGTGAGGCGTCATGTTGAACAGGCGAGTTCTCGCAGGCGCGCTTCTGGTGATGGCGGTCGGGTGCACGCGTCGCACCAACGCCGCGGATCCCACTGGCACAAACACCGCATCTCGCGGATCAGATGTGATTACGGCGCAGGAACTCTCCGATCCGTCGGTGAACAGCGGCGATGCGCTGGAAGCGGTCCGCAGACTGCGTCCGAGATTCCTCACGACGCGAGGATCAGGGAGCATCAGGATTGTGGGTGCTGGCAGCGTGCACATATCTGTCAATGGTGGCCCACTCCTCAATCTCAGCGAACTAAGCCGCATGCGCTCGATTGAAATCGCCGAGATTCGCTATCTGAACGCCACGGATGCGACGCAGCGTTTTGGCACACTTGCTGGAAGCGGCGCTGTTCTGCTGGTCAGAATCCGCTAGCTCAGCTAGGTCTGCGACCTGTTCGAGAGTGACTGTGCATAGAGGATGTTCCGACGAGCATCTTTCCGGGAAATTGCCAGATGATGGTGGTCTTTGGCATGTGTCGTTCAGCGGGGTGTCGTGCACGGTGACGGGTTGCCACAGGCGACGGCCTGCTCGTGCGCCGAAGTGGTCGGTGAGGGCTTCTCGCGAGGGGGTCAGGTCGTCGCGCACGAGATGAATGGTCGCGCCGCGGGATACGCACGCAGGACGGCATCACCATGCGCGCAAACGTGGCGGCCGAGCGATTGAGGGTGGCGCCGGTGAAAGGCGGTCGGTGCTCGGCTCGACCACGGCGAAGATGTTGGCCGTGCCGCACGCGCGATGTAGGCCGCGTGGTGCTCGGCGATGCCGCCGCCGCGATGCAGTCGCCAAGAGCGCCAACGCTCCCACCCCCCCACGGGCTGCACCCGCTGTGTACGGGGCTTCCAACACCTTCGTGCGTGCGCTCGCTGTCGAGGTAGACGGGTTCCAGTCGTTAACCGGTCGCAGACCTGGCGATCTCCCGGCCGATGGTTGCGGGATTGCTTGCTGGTCGATGGGGCGAGGCGTACAATAACGGGACCAGTCGCGCATTGGTGGCCATGGTTAGGGTGCGCGTGGTGGTAGCAGGTTTTCGGTATGACCATCCTTCGGGCGAGGCGCACATGGACTTCTTTCCGTTTTGGAGTGGTGGCACTGGACGGCGTTCCATCATGGCAGCCTTGACATGGCTAACCCTCAGCGCCGCGGCGGCAGCGGCGCAACAGACAACCCTGTCCGGGCGCGTCACGACGGGAGTCGGACTGCCGCTCTCGGACACACGGGTGGTTGTCATGGGGACGACGCTCGGCGCAATGACGAACGCCGAGGGGCGATACACGATTCGTGGCGTTCCGCCCGGTGCCATCGAGGTGCGCATCTCTCGCGTGGGGTTTCTTGAGCAAAAGAAGACAGCAACCGTCACGGTTGGCGGCACGGCCTCGCTCGACTTTCTCATGGTCGCTACGGCGGTCAAGCTCGATGAGGTCGTTGTCACCGCCACCGGAGTCCAGCGGAAGGCCGAGATCGGCAATTCAGTCTCGGTCATAGACGTGTCGGCGCGCGTGCAGCAGACGCCTATCCACAACATGGGGGACTTGCTGGTGGCCAAGGCACCGGGCCTTTCGGTCCTCCCTGGCAATATGAGCGGCACGGGCGCACAAATCCGCATTCGTGGTCTCAACTCAGTGAGTCGTTCCAATGCGCCGATTTACATCATCGATGGCATACGCATGGACGGCGGTAGTGGCGGCTTCGGGGTTGGTGGCTCGAACTCGAGCCGACTCAACGATATCACGCCCGAGGAGATCGAGGACATTTCTGTTATCAAAGGTCCGTCGGCGGCGACGTTGTACGGGACTGATGCGGCGAACGGAGTGATCATCATCAAGACCAAGGGCGGGCGCCGCGGCAGCACGCGCTATGCATATACGGTAGAGCGCGGGCGAATCACCGATCCAAATGCCTATTGGGACACTTATGCCATCTGGGGACACACCCCCGCCAACCCCGGAATTCAGACGCGATGCATTCTGCCGACGATCGCCACCGGGGCCTGCATCAAGGACAGCGTCACGACCACCAACATCATGCGGAACAAGGCGCTGACACCCATTGGCACCGGTGACCGCAGTCTGTACGGAATGCAGATCTCCGGCGGATCGGACGCGGTGCGTTTCTTTGTCAGCGGGAACTACGAGAACGAAATCGGTCCGGTTCGCATGCCGGACATTGACGCCCAGTATCTCGCATCCAAGAAGGTCGCAGTTCGCAGTGAATGGCAGAATCCTGAGGCACTGCGTCGCACATCGATTCGCGCGAACCTCAATGCGACCCTGAGCCCGAAGCTCGATCTGTCTGTCAACTCGTCCTTCCTCAAGTCCAATCAGCGTCTCCCACAGGTCGATAACAACGTCAACAGCTTCTACTACAACGCCTACACGAATCCTGGCTTTATCAAGGGATATACGTGCTCCGCTCCTTGTTCCGGGCTCGGCTACTCGGGCATCGGGAACCTTGGCCAGCCACTGGGCGGGTGGGCGCAGTTCACACCGGGTGACGTCATGCAGTTCACAACGCTCGAGGACGTGTCTCGCATGATTGGAAGTATCAGCGCGAATTGGCGTCCGTTCACGTGGTTGCAGAACGACGCGACCACGGGCGTCGACGTCGTGACGTTTGACAACTTCCGACTGTGTCGACTCAACGAATGCCCCAACTTTGGCACTCAGCGGCAAGGCTCAATCGGCGACACGCATGGCCTGAATCGCATCTTCACGGCGAATGTGCGCAGCGCGGCAACGCGGGTGGTCACGACGTGGTTGACGGCGACGGCCACCGTCGGTGCGGACTACAACAACAATCAAACTGAGAACAGCAACGCGAGCAGTACCCAGCTCTCGCCTGGCGGTCAGACCGTTGGGTCCGGGGCAGTGAAGAACGCCTCGAATCAATCACCAACCGCGACCAAGACCCTCGGTTACTTTGGTCAGCTGCAGATCCGGATTCAAGATCGGCTGTTCCTCACGGGTGCGATGCGCGGTGATCAGAACACCGCATTCGGCACGCAGTACAAGAGCGTCAAGTATCCATCGGCGCAGGTGGCTTGGGTTGCGTCGGAAGAATCATTCTTCCCGAAACTCAGTTTCCTGAACGAGTTCCGGCTGCGCTCCGCATACGGTTCTTCGGGAGTGCAACCCGGTTCGACCTCCGCACTTCGCACGTTCACCGCCTCAACCGTCAGCCTCTCGTCTGACCAGACGGCGCTGCTTGCCTCGGCGATCGGCAATCCGAAGCTCAAGCCGGAGACCACGACGGAGTTCGAAGCAGGCTTCGATTCGCGGTGGCTACGCGACCGCGTGAACCTCGAGCTGACCTACTATCGCAAGCAATCCAAAGACGCGCTGATCAATCAAAACATTGCCACCTCCTCTGGCGCGCCGGTTGGCAGTGTGCTGCGCAACCTCGGGGCGGTGCGCAACACCGGTCTCGAAGTGTCATTGAAGACGCAGATCATCGACGGTGAGCAATTTGCCTGGGACATTACGACGGGGGCCTCGCGCAACAAGAACAAGCTGATCACGCTGGGACTGGATGACAACGGGAAGCCGATCCCGACGATCGGCACGGTCACTCGCCAGCAAGAAGGGTACCCACTCAACAGCTTTTTCGTGCAGAAGTATACGTATGCGGATGCTGACAACAACGGCCTCATCTCGGTGAACGAAATCGCGCTTGGAGACACGGGAACGTATGTGGGATCGGCGCTGCCCACCGACCTGGTGACGATACAAAGCGGCTTCGACTTGCTGAAGCGCCGGGTGCGCATCATCGCGTCACTGGATTATCGTGGCGGGTTTACACTGTTCAACAGCGGAGGCAACTTCCTGTGCGGACAGACGGATTATTGTGCGGCGAAATCGGATCCCAACGCCTCGTTGTTTGAGCAAGCGCGGCAGGTGGCGGCGAACTTTGCGAACCCTAAGACGCAGTATGGCTACTACGAGAAAGGTGACGCGTGGCGGTTGCGCGAAATCTCGGCCGTTCTGCGTCTGCCCCGCAGTCTGGCCACGCGGATGCGCGCCTCAGAGGCGGATCTTCAACTCGGCGCGCGCAATCTGAAAGTGTGGACCAAATACTCGGGGCAGGATCCCGAAGCGAACTACAGTCAGGGCGATGTGCAGCAGGACTTCCTGACGACTGCACCGCGCAAGTACTACACCGCCCGCATCAATCTCCGCTTCTAACCCACGCGAGGACGATATCCATGGATACGCACATCTATCGCGCTCGAGTCGGAATCGCGGTCGGGGCCGTGGTCCTTGCCGCAGCCTGCACGAGCTTCACGGATGAGCTGCTTGAGCCGCAGCAGCCTGGCGTCATTGGACCGGAGGCAACGGAGTCACCAACCGCCGCCGATGCGCTCAGAAAGGGTGCGCTGAGCCGACTTCGGCAAGCGACGGTCGGCGGCGAGAGCATCTGGTTACTCGCCGGACTCATGACCGACGAGTGGAAGTCAGGTGACACGTTTTCGCAGCGCAACGAGACGGATCAACGGGTGGTGCAGACCAACAACGCCAATGTCTCGTCCATGTACGTCACGCAGCACAGAGCGCGAGGTGGCGCGTACGATGCGCTGGCGGCGCTCAGGAAGTTCATTCCGGATACCCTCTCGAAACAGGCACAGATGTACTGGGTCATTGGCGTGGCCGAGTTGGGACTGGCTGAGAACTTCTGCAGTGGCGTGCCCTATGGATTCCTGGTCGACGGCGTACCGACGTACACCAATCCGCTCACGAGTGCGCAGGGCTTTGCATTCGCGCTAACACATCTGGATTCCGCGCTGGCGCTGGCCACGGCAAGCGACACGTTTACGGTTTCAATTCGAAACGCCATCCAGCTGACACGGGCCCGCACGTTCGTGAACATGGGGGGGGCGACCAATCTAGCCGCCGCCGCCGCCGCCGCCGCCACGGTCCCAACCACGTACCAATATCTGCAAACGTTCTCCCTGACCACGGCAGACAACGCGGTGTGGTCGCTCAACAACAGCGCGAAACGATGGGTGGTGGGGGACAGCTTCGACACCGGGGGAATCATTGCGAATGCGATACCGTTCGCGTCGGCCAACGATCCTCGCGTTCCGAAAACCGGGACCACACTCAACAGCACTTTGCTCAAGGCATTCGACACCAACACGTGGTTTGTGCAGCAGACCATGTATGGGCGCACTGATCCCGTTCCGTTGGTCACGGGAATTGACGCGCGTCTGGTGGAGGCCGAGGTCAAGCTTCAGGCGCAAGATGTTCCTGGAATGATGACCATCCTCAATGCACTCCGTGCCACCACGCAGAAGATGGGCGTATTCACCGTGCCGGTGATGGCCCCGTTGGCGACGCCCGCGTCGCAAACGGCGGCGGTGGATCTCTACTTCCGCGAGAAAGCCTTCTGGGCATTCAGCCGCGGGCAACGACTCAGCGATATGCGTCGACTCGTCCGTCAGTATGGTCGAACGCAATCGCAAGTGTTTCCATCCGGGCAGTTCTTCAAGGGCGGCACGTATGGGACCGACGTGAACTTCCCGGTCACTACGGACGAAACCCCCAATCCGAACTGGAAGGGGTGTATCGATCGGAGTGCGTGAGCGTGGCCGAGGCACGGACACGTGTCCGTGCCTCGGCAACGCTGTCGCCTATGCCGTCGCCATCGCCTCGGCTTCCACCACCTTGCCGTCGAACAGATTGACCTCGCGATCCGCATGGCGCGCATAGCGCGAATCGTGTGTCACCATGCAGATGGTCGATCCGTGCGAATTGAGCTCACGCAGCAGGTCCATCACGGCCTCGCCGTTCTTGGAGTCGAGGTTTCCGGTCGGCTCGTCGGCAAGCAGAATGGCGGGATCACCCGCCACCGCGCGGGCCACGGCCACACGCTGCTGCTG
>JBEBIR010000258.1:0-5710 GCA_040080315.1 Gemmatimonas sp. | reverse complement strand
TGAACGTCGCCGGCCACCCCACCGGCCCCCAGAAGCGTTCCAGTTGACGGGGATCGGCGTACGCATCCCACAACCTCGTCACGGGGACGGGATAGTCGGCGATGACCGTGAGCGTGAGTGTCTTGGCGTTGGAAGAGACTTCGGTGATCGGCATGACTAGTTCCGTGGAGGTGTGGTGTCGGCGAGGACGTCGTCGAGTTGACTGAAGCGGGAAATCCAGAGCTGTTCGAGCTTGAGCAGCAGCGCGCGCGCTTGCGCGATCCGCTCGGGGTTGCTTCGTACCATGCGTGCACGTCCCCGCGATTCCTTGCTCACGAGTCCTGCCTCCTCGAGCACCGCAACGTGTTTCTGCACCGCGGCGAACGACATGTCGTATCGTGCCGCGAGCGCAGATACCGAGGCCGGCTCACCCGCCAGCAGCCGAGCGACAATGTCGCGACGGGTGACGTCGGCGAGCGCGCGGAAGAGCTGGTCGAGCTCCGGATCGGAAAGTGAAGGACGTACAACCATATGGTTGTAGGTTAAGCCGTACCCCAGCGCTGCGCAAGGCCGGTTCCGCGCGGCACATTCCTCCAACTTGTCATCTAGTCAACTCCTGACTAAGCTTAGTTAATGGACAACCATACCGTGAACATCCACTACGCCAAGACACACCTCTCGCGCCTTATCGAGCAGGTCGCCGCTGGGGAATCTGTGGTAATTGCCAACGCGGGACGCCCCGTTGCGCGCTTGGTGGCCTACCAGGCCGACTCTCGCCCCGTCGCTGCACCCGGTTCGCTTGTCGGGCGTGGCTTCACCATCGGGCCGGATTTCGACGAGCCGCTGGACCACCTGTACGCCGATTTCATCGACCTTGGCGCCGTTGAAGCACTTCGCGTCGCCGAACCCGCACCGATGCGTGGCATGGGGGCCGAAGAGAGCGGCACGCGTTCTGGCGCGGCGCCAGCTGATCCCAGCGCGCAGGCCGACGGCGCATGAGAGTGTTGCTGGATACGCAGATCGCGCTCTGGTGGCAGTTCGCACCAGAGCGTGTGTCGACGGCCGTGCGCCAGCGCGTCATGCGGAGCGACAGCACGGTGTTCATCAGCGAAGCGAGTCTGTGGGAGATGGCCATCAAACAGAGCCTCGGCCGACTCCATCTCGATCTCCCGCTGTTTCGCGAGCAGTGTGTCGTCGACGGGTTCGCGTGGCTACCCGTCACGGCCCAACATGTCATGGGTGTCGCGACGATGGCGTATCCGTCGGCTCATCGAGATCCGTTCGACCGACTGCTGGTGATGCAGAGCCGTCTTGAGCCACTCGTCTTGCTTACGGCCGACCGTGCGCTCGCGGTGTACGGCGAGACGGTGCAGGTGGTCTGAGTTTCGTCTGACCCTTGAGCGTTTCGCGCAAGAACGGCAGCACCTCATTGGAATAGTATGGCTCCTGCGTTCCCCAGAAGAGGTAGTCCAGGTGAAGTGGATCCACTGCATACCGATACAACTCGGCGACCGTCACGCGCATCCGCGTTGAGGGATTCACATCCTCCAGGTTGCCGTCCTGCACGGCCATGCCGGCGATGACGTGGGCCGGTCGCGCCGCGATGAGCGGCAGGCTATTGGCTCGTTGCGCCATGCGAAACGGACGCACATCGGGACCGCCCACACCGACGCCGATGTCCGCTGCGTGAGCGTAGACGTCACGAAGGAAGTCGAGTGAATTGTTCGACGACCCCGAACCTCCCGGCATGAAGTTGGCGTACTGAATCACCTTGGACTGTGGGAAGGCACGACGCGCGGCCGTCATGATCTCCTTGACACCAATGGCATAGCTCTCGTATGAGAAGCCGGGCGGATGGAACTGCGGGTTCTCGAACCCGATGGCCGTCTCCGCAAGATTGATCCCTTCGATTCGTCCGTCGACGGCTTGGCCGAGCGCGTCGAGCAGTTTGCTGAACCGCCGACGCACTTCCGGATCCCAGCGCCGCGCAACCCATCCGTCGAATCGCGCACGTGATGGGTCCTCATCGCTGGACTCGAGCTTTCGATCGGCGCCGCCACCGAACACGGGATCGCGGCGCAGGTATTCCGGCACCGGGATCATCTCGGTGAACGACACATCCTGAATTTGGATGAAGAGTCGCTTGCCGTGTGAAGCGAGGATGGCAATATCATCCACGATCGGCCGCAGTGCATATCGATCGCGCTCGGGCTCAAGTTCGGCCCACGTGTAGCGCAACTGCGCGCCGGCGATTGCACGATTCGTGAGAAATGCAGGCTCCGTGATGCGTGCGCGGTCGCGACCGAAATAGATGTAGTGCTGTGGTGCCGAGGGAGCGCGCTGGGCTAGCGTCGGTTGCGTGGGTGAGAGCAAGGCGATGCACAGCGCGCCAAGCGAACATACTCGTGCATGCATGTGGGATCTCGGGCGTGCCCTTGCGACAGACATCAAATGGTTGCGAGTAGGATCCCAGGGCCGGGATCCAATGGTCCTACAAACTCGAGCAACGCATCCTCTTCTTCGGGACTCGACGCGATCCAGATTTCGCAGCTGACGGCATCTTCGGAGGTCGCAGTCTGGTGGAACGCGAACACAACCATGCTGCCGGTCGCGTTTTCGTGAACCATCGGGTGGTCGCGTCCGCTCCAATTTGTCAGCAGTACTTCGTCACGTTGGCTCGCGCGCTTCTCAATTCGCCTCGAGCGGCGCCAGACAAGACGGACGTCCTGATCGAGCCCGTGTGAGGCAATTCGCACCCGCAGAATTGCCACTGGACCGGATTCCCCTTCCGCGCGCTGTGAAGGGCGTGGGAGCGCCTTGCGGAAGAACTCTGCTGACAGACTGGGACCGGCGTCGCGTGCGCTTGCAATGGCGCAGGTGTCACTCGCAGAGAGGTACTTTGCGTACCACGTCCAACCGCTTCGCGACACGCGCTCGATCCACGACTCCAACAAACGCTGCGACGCATTCACGAGATGGTTCTCCGACTCAAAGGAGAGACGCTCTGTACTGCACCGGATCAAGCACACAATTTTCGCGCAGCGCACCCTGAAGCACAAATACCTTCGGTGATTCCCGGAACTTGAAGACCCGATAGAGGTTGAAGTGCTGTGCGCGCTCCTCCGAAACAGAGACTTCGCGCTTGCTCGCGAAAAACGGCGTCATGGCACCGAGGCCCGTGGTCTTGACCTCGATAAGCTTTTCCCGTCCATCGAGATCGAAAGACAGAATGTCGTAGCCGAGGCCGTCGCCCCGCGTTTGGGAGACATGCTCGATGCGCTCAGCAAGTCCACGCTTGCCGGCCTCCCATAGTCGACGATGCTCGACATTCAGGGCGAACAGTTCGCCTGCGGCGCCGAGCGAGGCGTTGTGCGCCTCGCGTTCGAGATAGTTGATTCCGCGGCCGAGTATTGGATCCTGCACCGGCCGTTCACGGGCTCGGTTTCGCACGATATCGCGAACTGGCGCAGGCACGAGAATGTCCGAAAGTGCAAGTACCGCCGGGGCGGCGTCAACCGCTGCTTGCACGAAAGCGTCGGCTGCGCGTACGAGCCGAGCGTCGCCTTCCAGCCGTGCTGAAACCTCATCCTTCAGCAGCTCCTGGTAGTTGCCTCGCGGCTTGTATCCATCGATGTATGGAAATCCGAGCTCGATGAGCACCGCACTGATATTCGCGTGCTTGAACTCAATTGCTCCCGCCGACCTGCCCCTCAGTTGCGCCTGAAGTCGACGGTTGTGCTCCGACTTGTTGTATCGCTCTCCGCGAAGCTCGTGGCCGAGCATCGCGAGGTAGTCGGCTACTGTCGCCGAAACCTCTTCGGGAGACCAGTCTTCAGCCACGGTCACTCATCATTGGACGTGTCGATGATCAAGGCTTTATGACCGCTAGGACGCTTCGAGCGCGTCGAAATAGTCTTCGTCCTGCTTGAGGATCTTAATCTCCTCCGAGGAGGCGACTCCGATGTGGGCATCCATCATGAGCTCGGCCAGCATTCGACCGTCGATCAGAACGATTGAGATCTGCAGGTTGCCGGCATACGCGATTGCGTCTGCTGAAAAGCTCGAGCTCGTGATGAATATTCCCTTTCTCGCACGCTGACCTTGCAGCGCTCCGGCGAACCGCTGTATCTCAGGCCGTCCAACGGTCCCTTGCCAACGCTTCGCTTGAACATAGATCGAGTCGAGACCCAGCCTGTCCTCCTTGATGATTCCGTCAATCCCTTCATCACCGCCGCCGCCAACCACCTTGCCGGCATCGGCCAGAGAACCGCCGTATCCCAGGCCGACAAGCACATCGATAACGAGCTGTTCGAAGCTGGCGGGCGAGATCGACTTGACGCGCTCCAAAAGTTGACCGCCGAGCGAATCGCGCAATCGCTTGTAGCCCGCGCGGATCTGTTCGTCTGGCGTGAGTTCCTGAGCTGTGACGGTTGGAAGCGAAGGCATGTTGCTTGCGGAGTCGGCCGAGCCTTGGCGAAACGCTTGAAACTCCGGAAAGCGCGACAGGAAGACGATGTCGATTCGCTTTGGGTTCTCGGCGAGAATCTCGCGACCACGCGCTGTGATGTCGTAGACGCCTCGCTTGGGCGAGTCTATGAGCGCAGCCTGCTTTAGATACGAGTACGCCCAGGCAACTCTATTGGCAAAGGTGCTTTGGCGGCCGCTGGGCAGCAGTTCGGCCAGATCGCTCTCGCTAAGGGCGAACTCTGCAGCAAGAGCGCGCCGCACGTCCACGGTCGTCATCGGTGTCTGATGACCGAGAGTTCGCAGCGCTGGGAGCATCAGAGTCTGAAAATCGGGTACTGGCATTGATGAAGGGGTATGAGCCGTTCCGGAAAGGCGTTACCGCGCAACCGGCGGAATTGGGCCAGAATAGATCGGGCCAATATCTGTCGCCGATGCGGGTTGGGGCAGATGCTCAAGAAGTTCTGGTCGAGCATTCAGAATCAGCGCAAGATGCGCCTGAACCCGAGTAGCAATCAACGCTTTCGCTTTCCTCGGACGATGCTCGGTCAGAATTCCAACAAGGGGAATCGACGATGAGGTTGTCCAAGTGCCTACAATTTCGTCCACCCGATCGTCAACCCGATTGCCCGACTTGGGCATCGCGGTCATATGAAGTCTGCCGCTCAATTCGACGTGTCCGACGGAACCAAACGTTACAACAACGCCGCCATGGACCCCGGCTGGAATCGCGACTTCCGACGGCTCGTCGAATACATGCGCGGCAGAGAGAAGGAAATGCACATGTCCAACCCGTAACAACACGCCAGAGCCGATGAAGTCCGGCTCACCCTTTCTCGTCACGCGAAGAACTGGGCGCACGGCCCGCTCAAAGCGACGACCCACATCGATTCCGAAGCGGTTCAATCGAGCGGATGTTACGGTGACACGATCGGAAGTTGACCGCATTGGATTGAATCAGTTGACTCGCCGCGTCATCGGCGCATGGACACCCCCAAATTGCGGGCCAGCTTGGGTTTTCGCGACCCTTAGGTGACCATCGAGAACGCTCCAGTCGTGCAATGATGAGATGTACGCGGGCTGCGCCAAGCCGGCCCCCGTCTGTCGCGCTACCTTCCCCCCATGCACGCCCTCGCCGCGGCCCTCTTCTCCGGCCCCATCCACCTCCTCGTCAATCCGGCCGCCGGCAACGGCCGCGCACGACAGCAAGCCGAGCGGGCCTACGCCGCCCTCCGCACCATCGGCCCTGTCAAAGTCGTCGAGTCCA
>JBEBIR010000257.1:0-5710 GCA_040080315.1 Gemmatimonas sp. | reverse complement strand
GTGCGCATGTACACGTGCGGGCCGACGGTCTACAACCCGGCACATCTCGGCAACTTTCGCACGTTCCTCTTCGAGGATCTGTTGCGGCGTGCCATTCGATTGGCCGGCTGGCAGGTTGAGCAAGTGATGAACCTGACGGACGTCGACGACAAGATCATCAACAAGGCGGCGAAGGAGGGCAAGACGATCACACAGGTCACCGCGCCCTTCACGGTGATGTTTCATGAAGATCGTCGGTATCTGCGCATCGAAGACGCGGAGCGATATCCCGAAGCGACCACGCATATCCCCGAAATGATCGCGCTGGTGGAGCGCCTGGTGGCGAACAACGTGGCCTACATCGCCGACGATGGCTCGGTGTATTTCGCCATCGATCGATTCGCCGACTACGGCCGATTGTCGCAATTGGACAAGCGGGAATTGCGTACGGGCGCGCGGGTCGCGCAGGATGAGTACGCGAAAGAGAACGCGCAGGACTTCGCCTTGTGGAAGGCGGCCAAACCCGAAGACGAAGCCACCGGCGCCGCGTGGGACTCCCCTTGGGGACGCGGACGGCCGGGCTGGCACCTGGAATGCTCGGCCATGGCCATGAAGTATCTGGGCGAAACGTTCGATCTGCACGCGGGTGGCATTGATCTCATTTTCCCGCATCACGAAGATGAAATCGCCCAAGCCGAAGCGGCGACCGGAAAGACGTTCGCGCGCTGCTGGTGCCACGGCGAGTTCCTGCTCACCGACGGCACGAAGATGGCCAAGCGCGTCGGCAACGTGACAAACGTGCAGGAGATGCGCCGCCAGGAAATCTCAGGCACCGTGTATCGCCATTTCGTGTTCAACGCGCACTATCGCAAGCAACTCAACCTGGGCGAAGAGTCGCTGGAGCAGTCCCGCGAGGCGGTCAATCGGATTGGCGTGTTTGCCGAACGCCTGGCCACGGCAACGGGAGGAACACTCGCGCTGGCCGACGCGGCAACGCACGCCGAGCAGACGTTCATCGAGGCGCTGTTCGATGACTTGAACGCGCCGCGAGCGATGGCGGCGCTGTTCACATTCATCACGTCCGCGAACCGTGAGCTGGATATCGGCGGAGCGGATGTGGCCGCGCTTGAGCGCGCGCGCGCGGCATTTCGTCTGATGGATGGCGTCCTGGATCTGGTTCCGGAACCACAGCAGAATGACGAACTCGCGCAGTGGGCCGACGAGCGGGTGTCGGCGCGGACGGCAGCCCGTGCCCGCGGCGATTTTGCGGTCGCCGACGGCATCCGGGCAGAACTTCTGACGCGTGGTATCGTCATCGAGGACTCGGCGAGCGGGACCCGATGGAGGAAGCTCTAAGCGCAACGACGGCACCTGGAGTGGTGCCTTCGGGTTGACCCTCCTCGCCGGTCTGAGTATTCTGCTCGTCTTGTCCGGGGCAGGTCGGCTCGGTGTCCGGGCTGC
The DNA here is from genome assembly GCA_040080315.1 of Gemmatimonas sp. GTDB lineage: Bacteria > Gemmatimonadota > Gemmatimonadetes > Gemmatimonadales > Gemmatimonadaceae > Gemmatimonas. The sequence continues at coordinate 4,270 of JBEBIR010000257.1, read as the reverse complement.
GGTGCCATGGCAACATGCTGACGTAGCTCAGTTGGTAGAGCAGCTGATTTGTAATCAGCAGGTCGTCGGTTCAATCCCGACCGTCAGCTCTTCCGACCGGCGGGCGCCCGGTTTGGTGCGCTCCGAACGCCCTCGGGTGGGGTACTCAAGTGGCCAACGAGATCAGACTGTAAATCTGACGGCGCAAGCCTTCGAAGGTTCGAATCCTTCCCCCACCACTGTTCGTCCAGCAGGTTGTAGCGTTGGCAGTTGTATCGGGTTGGCGTTGGTAGATGCGGGAGTAGCTCAGTTGGTAGAGCGCTAGCCTTCCAAGCTTGATGTCGCGGGTTCGAGTCCCGTCTCCCGCTCTGGGCAGGTGCAAGTGCAGGTGCTGTCGCTGGTGCAGTTGGCTCACATAGCTCAGTCGGTAGAGCACATCCTTGGTAAGGATGAGGTCACCGGTTCGATCCCGGTTGTGAGCTCTCGGTACGGACAGAAAGGGGCGGACTCCGCAAGCGCGGAGCCGCCCCTTTTCGTCTTTTGTTCGGTGCGGGATTTAATGCAGAGCTCGCTTTAACTCTCACCAAACCACTGACTTGCATACCCCCCACAGCTCGGCTACGTTTTAAGGCTCACCCCACTGCGCCTTATGCCGCTGTTGCCGGTGCCCTCCCTCCGCTGTTCTCCGATGCCCGCTGACGTTCCATAGCGTGGCGGGTTGGGAGCGTCCGGGGGTTTGGCCGTTCGGTCTCCAGCACGTGTACAGGAGTGGATGGGGAGATCCCCTTTGGGGATGCCTCCCGATGGAGCGCGCTTTGCGAACGCGAGCGGCGCACGCGGGTGGCGATTACAGATGACAGAGCTGCCGCAAGGGGTCCAGGAATATGGCGCGCGAGAAAATCATCCTCGGATGCACCGAGTGTAAGAACCGCAACTACTTCACCATGAAGAACAAGCGCCTGCACCCGGAGCGCGTGGAGTGGAAGAAGTACTGCCCACGTTGCAACGCCCATCAGACGCATAAGGAAACGAAGTAGTCATGGCGGCGCCGGTGGAAGTCGCCCGTTTAGGGCTCGGCACGCGGCTGGTCACGTTCTATCACGACGTGATTGCCGAAATGAAGAAGGTGACCTGGCCCGATCGCGCGCAGCTGCAGCAAGCGACGATCCAGATCATTGTGTTCGTGCTGATCCTGGGAGCGGTGATCGCGCTCCTCGATGTCGCGCTGCAGTCGCTGCTCGTGAAGTTGCCCGCGATGTTGATGAGCTGAGTGCCCATCGAAATGCTTGAACACCGGTGGTATGCGATCCAGACCACGTCTGGGCATGAGAACAAGGTGCAGCGCCTGATCCAGCGGAAAATCGACATGGATTCGGCCACGCCCGAGGCTCGCCTGATTCGTCAGGCGCTCGTGCAGACACAGGAAGTGGTGGAGATCAAGAACGGCAAGAAGGTCACCGTCGAACGGAAGATCTTCCCGGGATACGTGCTCGTGGACATGGTGGCCAGTCAGGACACGCTTCATGAGATCAACGCGATTCAGGGCGTGATCAAGTTCGTCGGCAAAGACAAGGACCCGATGCCGCTGCGTGACGATGAAGTCCGTCGTCTGCTCGGCGTGATTGATGCAACAGACGAAGCACCGGCCAAGGAAGAGATTCCGTTTCTCATCGGCCAGCCGGTCGCGATCACGGAAGGACCGTTCGCTGATTTCAACGGAACGGTGGAAGAAGTACTGCCGGACAAGGGCAAGGTGCGCGTCTCGGTCAGCCTGTTCGGCCGGCCAACAAGCGTCGAGCTCGACTACCTGCAGCTAAGGGGATACTGAGGACTGAGCACTAAGTACTAAGTACTCAGTACTCAGTACTCAGTTCTCTGTTGTACCGTCGCCTACCACAGCGACGTTAAAGATTCCGGTGGTAGCACGACCGTGTACGGGCTGTCCGGATGCGGAACTTGCGATGAGGAACACCGATGGCAAAGAAGGTCACTGGATTCGTCAAGCTGCAGATTCCAAGCGGCAAGGCGAACCCGGCGCCGCCCGTGGGTACGGCTCTCGGCCCCCAGGGAATCAACATCATGGCATTCTGCAAAGAGTTCAACGCTCGGACGCAGGGTGGTGATATGATCATCCCGGTCGAAGTCACGATCTACGGAGATAAGTCGTTCACGTTCATCCTGAAGACTCCGCCAGCGGCAGAGCTCATCAAGAAAGAAGTGGGCGTCGAAAAGGGGTCGGGTCAGCCGAACAAGGTCAAGGTAGGAACTATCTCCCGCGCGCAGCTCAAGAAGATCGCCGAGCTCAAGATGCCCGATCTCAACTGCGATTCCGTCGACAGTGCCATCGCCATGATGGCCGGTGCGGCGCGTTCGATGGGCATCACGGTGAAGGACTGATCATGCATACGAACGGGAAGAAGTATCGTGGCGCGAGTGAGCGCCGACAGATTGGGGTACCGTACGAGGCGAAGAAGGCGATCGCGCTGGTCAAGCAGATGAGCTTTGCGAAATTCGACGAGACCGTTGAAGTCGCGATCCGTCTGGGCGTCGATCCGCGTCACGCCGATCAGGTGGTTCGTGGCACCGTCGTATTGCCGGCCGGTACGGGCAAGACGATGCGCGTGCTCGTGATCGCCGCCGGACCCAAGGCTCAGGAAGCAACCGATGCTGGCGCGGATTTCGTCGGCACCGAATTTCTGGCCAAGATCAAGGAAGGGTGGCTCGACTTCGACGTGCTCATTGCCACACCGGACCAGATGGGACAACTCGGCCAGTTGGGTCGCGTGCTCGGTCCGCGTGGTTTGATGCCGAATCCGAAGGCGGGCACCGTCACGTTTGACGTGGCGAAGGCCGTGCGTGAATCGAAGGGTGGCAAGATCGAATTCCGCGTCGACAAGGGTGGCAATGTGCATGCCCCGATCGGCAAGGTGTCGTTTGCACCGGAAGCGCTTGAGACGAATTTCTCGGCGTTGATGGACACCATCGTGCGCGCCAAGCCCTCCGCTGCCAAGGGCGTCTACATCCGCAACGTCGCGATCTCCAGTACCATGGGACCCGGCGTCACCATCGACACCACGCCGTACCGGTAAGAGGCGACGCGACCATGAAGAACGCAGCGGCAAAGATGAAAAAGAGCGACAAGCAGGTGCTGGTGGATGGGCTTCGCGAGAAGCTTGGCACCGCGAGCGCGGTGTACTACACCGACTTTACCGGCTTGAACGTGAAGCGCATGACCGATCTCCGCCGTCGCCTGCGCAAGGCTGGTGTCGAGTACGTCGTGATCAAGAACACGTTGGCGCTTCGGGCGGTTAACGAGAGCGGACTCGTGTCGCAGCAACTGAAGGGCCCGACGGGGGTGGTGGTGGCGAAGGATGCCATCACTGCGGCCAAGGTGCTCTCCGATTTTGCGAAGGAGAACGACCAGAAGCCGTCGGTGAAGGGCGGGATTTACGAGGGCAAATCGGTGACTGAGGCGTTGGTCAAGAAATTGGCCACACTCCCCACACGCAACGAAGCGCTTTCGATTTTCGCCGGCTATCTGAACAGCATCCCGATGATGTTCGCCCTCGCCCTCGACGCCCGCAGGGCGCAACTCGAAGGCTCTAACGAAGTTCCCCAGGCGTCCGCCTGATTACACGCCCCAGGACCCCTGGGATCATTACGGAGAAAGCATCACCATGGCTAACACGACACTGAGCAAGGACGACATCATCGAAGCGATCGGCGCCATGAGCGTCATCGAGTTGTCGGAGCTCATCGAAACGTTCAAGACGAAGTTCAACGTCACGATCGCCGCGGTTGCCGCGGGCGGTGGCGGCGGCGGCGCAGCTCCGGCGGCAGCCGTTGAAGAGCAGACCGAGTTCACGGTCATGCTCATGCAAGCGGGTGGCAAGAAGATCCAGGTCATCAAGGTCGTCCGTGAAATCACGGGTCTCGGCCTGAAGGAAGCCAAGGATCTGGTCGACGGCGCACCGAAGGCCGTGAAGGAAAACGTGTCCAAGGACGAGGCGGCCACGCTCAAGGCCAAGCTCGAAGCCGAAGGCGCCGTCGTCGAAGTCAAGTAAGGCGTACGGCCGTTCGCCGTCGCCTCGCAGTCTCGTCGTTACATCGCTTCGCCCCGGGGACGCCGGTCGTGAATTTCACGACCGGCCTCGTCGGGGACGAAGTGCTTTGCGCCTCTTGCAGTCTCAATGTCGGCGCACCCCGCACGCGGTAACAAGGATATGATGAACCAGATCTCGTTTGCGAAGCTCGAGACGGGCATGGATATGCCCCATCTCCTCGACATCCA
>JBEBIR010000256.1:0-5718 GCA_040080315.1 Gemmatimonas sp. | reverse complement strand
ATCGGATCGGCCGAGTCAGAGCGCCCCGAGGAAAAGAACGACCTCGTGTTGAGTGATGAGACCGCCTACGTGTCGCGCTATCACTGCGCGATTCTCCGCAAGGACGGCAACTACTATCTCATCGACTCCAGCTTGAACGGCACCACCGTGGATGACGACGCGCTGGAGCGCGGCGAACCCCGCCTGCTGGAGGACGGATCCGAGTTCACGCTGTCCGGCGTGACGCGACTCAAATTCCTGCTCGTCTGAAGGTCGCGCAGGGCGATAGTCCAACGGTCACGACGATCGGCGAACCGATCGATGTGCAGATGCAGACCCGTGCCGGCGCGCTCGGGAAGTCCGGCGCGGATGGCCGCCGCGACCTGACGCCGCAGAATGGAATCCTGCGAGAAATCCTTCACGCGAATTCCGTATGAGCGGCATTGCGCGATCACGAACGCGACCTGGGTTAGCGACATGGTCATGCTGCGCAGATCCAGCGCGCCACCCTCACCGTACAGCGTGAGATGCTCGGCGTGGTCGCGACCAACGACGACAATCGCTTCACCAAAACGCAGCCGGAAGGCACCCGACACGAGGTCGAAGGCATGGGCAAACTGTTCGCGTGACAGGACAGCGGCGCGAATCTTGTCGGCCGCGATGGGCGATCGCGCACCAACATAGGCATCGGGGACCGCAATGCGGCGCTCGCGGTACATCGCGGCGACGGAACTCTCCAGCGCCTGAATGCGCGGCTTCACCTGCGGGTGATTGCGCAGGTCACTGAGCGCCAGCGTGTTGATGCCGCGCGCGAATTCCTGCGCGGCGTCGTCCTGAATGCCGAGTTCGAGCAACGAGTTGCCGCGTTCCAGATGATCGTAGGCGGCCACCAGCAGCGAGTCAAACTGAACGGCCTGCCGGTCGGAGAGCATGGTCTCCATGTCAGGCGTCGCGCGCTGTCCATACCAGACCGCGTACACCGCGACACTCGCCAGCACACAGGCCGTGGTCACGATACCAACAACCTTCCACGGAAATGGCCGCTCAGGCAATTCAAAACCGTCAGTGGTGCGACGCTTCCGCGGCATGTGACGAGCGCCCGGAATTGGCAGTTCCACCGTGCGTCGTTCGCCGCTCACGAACTCCCATTGCTGGGTGACGGAGATCGCGAGAACATCGCGATCGAACAGTCGCGTCGGGCCGGCGAGCGTGTGGCCGTTCACCAGGACGGACGGATCGTTCTCCGTGATCAGCCAACGCTCATTGCGATACTCAAGCACACAATGATGGGCCCGAATGCCGGAGTCATCGATGCGAAGGTCGGCGGTGTCGGCACTGCCGATGATGCACTGCACCCGATCGGTGAGTGCAACGCCCTCACCGAGCGTCGGTGGAACGGGCTCAAGCCGCGCGTCAATCATGGACCCACAATGCGCGCCGCCGCCTTTGCGAACTGTTCCATCTGCGTTGCGCGCGTGCGCGCCCAGGCCGGCAGTGTGAGCAGCGCGCGCACCAGCACCGCTCCACCCATCGTTCCGATAATCGCGGGAGCAGACCACCACGGGAACGCGCTCGCGGTAGAAGCGAGATACAGCGGCACGGCCAGGACACCGGAAAAGAGCAGTGTCGATACACCCATGCCAATCATGACCCCCGCATCGCCCTTGCGGGTGAAAAGTCGCAGACGTTGCCCGGTTTCGGTCGGCTCGAGCAGTGCCTGCAGATTGCCATTGCTCCAGTGACGGAGCGAACCCTCCTGCTGCATCTTGCCGCGTGCCTGAAACGTTTCCCGCAACGCGGCGACGAGTCGTTCCCACTCTGCATCGGTGACCACCCGATCGAACGTAATGGTGCGGGCGACGCCCACCGGCAAGCCGGCATAGGTTCGACGCTCTGTCGGCACCAATTCGCCGCGTTCCACGGCTCGCGCCGCGTCGGCGACAGCGACCGGGCTCAATCCCACCTCAGCGGCAATCTGCTGCAACTGCTCGACCGTCATGCCGCGCCTGGGCGCCGTGCGATCGGCAGGTGCCGTCAGCGCCTGACCTTCCTCGCTCGCTGCCGGTTCGGCCGCCGCAGCTGCCTCAAGGATGTACGCGGTTTCCTGTTCGTCGAATCGCCGTTCGGTGGACATGATGGAGGATTGCGGTGTACGTGCAACGGGACGATCTGTATCGACACGTCGGTACTGACGTAAAGTTGTCGACAGTGTGGACCATCGGGCAGGTGGACGGGCCAGATGACCTCGCCTTTGGTAGGGCGTCGGGGCTACTGTCGACCCACGCAGTGGGATGACGCTGGCTCTGTTCCCCGGAACGCGTATGTTCCGGTGATGTTGCCATCTCATCGCTTCTTCCTGAGCCTTGCCGTCGTCGTTGGCGCGGCCGCCGTTTCCGCGCGCCCGGCGTCCACAGCACAGCAGGCGATCGACGTCCTGATTACCGGCGCCACTGTTTACGACGGCACGGGAGCACCCGGGCGTCTCGCCAATGTGGGCATTCGCGGCGATCGGATCGTGTTCGTGGGAGCGATGCCGACCGGCACCAATGCTGCCACGCGTATCGACGCGAAGGGACTCATTGTCTCGCCGGGATTCATCGACCCGCATACCCACACGTACGACGGACTCCCTCGCCTGAATGCTGCGCGACGACAGAATGCGTCATCACTGATGCAGGGGATCACCACGGTGGTGCTGGGCGCCGACGGACGCGGTCCATTAGAGGTGGCGCGTGTCATGGACGAATCGGAGCGCGCGGGTCTGGGCACCAACACCTATGCGCTCACCGGATTCGGCACGGTGCGCAGTCGCGTGATGGGCAGTTCGTCAGCGGCGGCCAGCAAAGTGCAGGTCGACTCCATGCGTGCACTCATCGTGCAGGCCATGCGCGAAGGCGCCTACGGTGTGGGCTCGGGCTTATTCTATGCGCCGCAGAGTTACGCCAACACGGAGGAAGTGGTGGCGGTCGTGTCGGCGGCCAAGCCCTTCGGTGGCGTGTACGACACGCATCAGCGTGATGAAAGTTCGTACACCATCGGCCTGCTGGCGTCAGTGCGCGAAACGATTCGCATTGGCTGCGAATCCGGCCTCACATCCAATGTCGGTCACATCAAAGCGCTCGGCGTTGATGTCTGGGGCAAGGCGGACAGTGTGCTCGGCATCATGGCGGAGGCGCGCCGACGCGGATGCAAGGTGACGGCTGATCAGTATCCGTGGACCGCAAGCGGCACGGGACTCAGCGCCGCGCTCATGCCACGCTGGGCGCAAGCCGGCGGGCGCGATTCGCTGCTGGCCCGCATCGCTGACGTGGGGCAACGCGAGACGATGCTGCTCGAGATGCGCGACAATCTTCGCCGACGCGGTGGCGACAGCACGCTCCTGCTCATCAACGGGAACGCGGCCGCTCAAGCGTACATCGGCAAGACGCTCAAAGAGGTCGCTGCGGAGAAGGGAAAGACAGCCGTGCAGACCGCGTTCGAGATGATTCGCGATGGACTCGACATGGGCGTCGCGTCGTTCAACATGACTGAACGCGATATCGAGACCTTCATGCGCGATCCAAACGTGATGACCAGTTCCGACGGTTCGGACGGACATCCGCGGCTCTATGGCACGTATCCGCGCAAGATTCGTCGGTACGTGCTGGACAAGCCGGTGATCACGATGCAGCGCATGGTGCGCGCGAGCGCGGGGCAGGTGGCGGAGACGTATGGGTTGACGGATCGCGGTGTGCTGCGCGCGGGCGCGTTTGCCGATGTGATCGTGTTTGACCTGAAGACGATTCGCGACGAGGCGACCTATACCGAGCCGACCAAGCTGGCCACGGGCGTGAGATGGGTGTTCGTGAACGGCAAGGCGGCGGTAAGTGACGGGAAGGTCACTGGCACGTTGGCGGGACGCGGGTTGCGGCGTGCGGTGAACGCGGCGCGGTAGAGTGCAACCAGCGGTTCGTCGACAGCGCCAAGCGGAAGACCGAGCTCTTACCGAGCACTAGCCTTTCCTCTGCTGCTTCCGACGATTCGCCAGGGAGGAGAATCGAGGGAAACGTCGAGAACGGAGTTGAACGGAGGGGGCGCGGAGTGTTTCTCGCGGAGTACGCGGAGATTCCGCGGAGAACACGGAGACCAACAAGAGAGTTTTTGGTCGTGCTCCGCGATCTCCGCGAAGCTCCGCGTACTCCGCGAGAAACGCTCCGCGCCCCCTCGGTTCAACTCTCTCCCATAGTCCCGGTCCACCCGCGGTGAAATGCAGCCTGCTGCAATGAAACGGTGATGGATGTGATCGCATTGCGTGTTACACTGGGCTATGGGAGGATTGCCAACCCATGCCGGAGAGAAGACAGTGGGCATGACTTCGACGTACACGAATCGATGGACCGCGGCCGACGTACTCGCCATGCCGAAGCAGTCCGGCCGGACGATCGAGGTTATCGACGGCGAGTTGTTCGTGACACCAGCGCCCATGCCACCGCACCAATCCGTAACGGTCGCACTCTGGCGCGTGTTGGACGACTTCACGCGCGACACGAACGTGGCGTTCGCGTACGGCGCGCCGGCCGACATCACCCTCGATCTCCACACCCTGGTGCAGCCTGACGTGCTGGTGGCTCCGGCCGTGCATGGTCGACGACCCGTCAGCTGGGACGAAATCAGCCGCCTGCTGCTCGCCGTGGAAGTGCTCTCACCCAGCTCGCAACGCTGTGATCGCGTGGTGAAGCGGCACCTCTACGCACGCATGGGTTGCGAGTACTGGATTGTCGATCCCGCGGCGCGTCTGGTCGAACGCTGGCTTCCCGATGATACGCGACCGGAAATTCGCGAGGACGCGCTCACCTGGCAGCTCGACGGTGTACCGCACACGCTGACTATCAATCTGGTCGCGCTGTTTGGCGAGGCACTGGATTGACGTACTACGCGAACACGCTGTGGACCTGACGGCAACAGTCAGCGCCCGAGTACCCCTCGCGCTGCCTCAGCCACCTTCTCCGCGGTAATGCCAAACTCGCGATAGAGCACCGGCGCCGGCGCACTCGCACCAAAATGCTCGATGCCGACAATAGCTCCGGTATCGCCCACCCAACGATACCAACTGGCCGGATGCGCGGCTTCCACCGCAACGCGCGGCACGCCGCGCGGCAACACACTGTCGCGATACGACGCGTCCTGCGCCGCGAACAACTCAAGACTCGGTGCACTCACCACGCGTGCCGAGACACCCTGCGTCGCCAGCAGATCACGTGCCGCCAAGGCGATCTCCACTTCCGAACCGGTCGCGATCAGCACCACCTGCGGCGTCGCGTCAGCGTCGGCCAACACGTACGCGCCGCGCGGTACGCCAGTGCGAACGGCATCACGCTGCCCGAGATACGACAACTTCTGACGCGTCAGCACCAAGGCGGTAGGACCGCTGTGATGGTTCACCGCAATCCGCCACGACTCGGCCACTTCATCGGCATCAGCGGGCCGCAACACCAGCAAGTTCGGAATGCAGCGCAGTGCGGCGAGATGCTCCACCGGCTGGTGCGTTGGACCGTCTTCACCAAGACCGATGGAATCGTGCGTGAACACATAGATAGCCTGCGCACCCATGAGCGCCGCCAATCGAATGGACGGACGCATGTAGTCGGCAAACACGAGGAAGGTGCCGCCGTACGGAATCACGCCGCCGTGCAGCGACATGCCGTTCATGATCGCGCCCATGCCGTGCTCGCGAATGCCAAACTCGAAATTGCGACCGGC
>JBEBIR010000255.1:0-5790 GCA_040080315.1 Gemmatimonas sp. | reverse complement strand
AATGAGCTTCTGGCTGCGTCGGGCTGGCAGGACTTGCTCCGATCTTTTGCCATTGCCGATCCGGTGGTCAATGATCTGGCCCTTTTTGTCGAGCCGGTTCGCGCAGCCGATAGCACCCTGTTCCGCACGTTCCGCGTCAAGCCGGAAATGCAGCCCGGCAACTACGTGCTTACCGTTGCCGGCAACGGCTATTCGCTTCTGCTGAAGCCTTCGTCCGAAGTCGAGAAAGGTCTCCTTACCGACTCGATCGGCCGGCCAGCAGGCTTCCTGTGGCAGCCGGGTGCCCAGGCATTCGCCGGGCGTCAGAGCGTGGAGTTTCGCGTTCAGACACCACGCGAGGCATCGATGGGGTTGATCAAGAAGCTGCAATTGGGGTTCAACCCTGGCAGCTCGTTCCTTTTGCTCACGTTGACGGGCAACAACTCCGAGCGCACCGCGGCCACGCTTAACGCGTGGATCACGCAGTTCGTGACGGTCGCGACCGCACTCAAGAAGAAGAACGTCACGTCGCTGGCCACCATTCTCGAGGGCCAACGGCAGTATGCGGCAGACAACTTGACTGCCGCCGAAGGCTCACTTGAAGGATTCAGTGTGCGAACTGCCACGGAGCCCACGGAACGGCAGTCGGCGATTGCCGGTGTGGAGCGCACAACCAGTCCGGCCTTCGACGCCTACTTCAAAGACAAGATCATCGCCGCGAACTACCGCAAGGATCGCGAGTCGATAGAGCGGCTGCTGGCGAAAGGGCGTGACTCTGGATCGCTGACGCGCGAGGCGCTCCTCTCCATACCGTTGGTGGCGACCGACCCGTCGGCCGAGGACCTGCGCAACACCCTCCAGGAGCTGTCGACACGCGAGTTCGCACTCCGGCGCGTACAGGAGCGGTTTACCGACGAGGATTCGAGGGTCAAGCTGGAAAAGGAGGCACTGGCAGTCCTGCGCTCGCAGTCCGTGCCCAGTGCCGTCGACGCGTTCCTCGCCCAGATCAAGATCCGCGAGCAACTACTGCAGGCGAGCATCGATGTCAGCGGCAAGGATCTGCGTGGCATCCCGACGCGCACCATCGAGGAGGCCCGACTGAAGCGGCAGGTCGAGGTTGCCGAGGTGATGTATCGGAATCTCGACATGGAGGCCGCGAAGGCGAAATTGGCTGAGGCGGCAACGATTCCAGATGTCAGCGTGCTTGACCCGGCGGTCGCACCGCTTGCACCGACCAAGAACACGGCTCCCGTAATCATCCTTGCCGCGGTGGGTGGCGCGCTCGTGCTGGCGATAGTCCTCGCCATTCTGCTTGATCAGGTGGACAAGCGATTCCGCTATCCAGAGCAGGCGACCGATGATCTCGGCCTGTTCATTCTTGGCGTGGTGCCGGTCATTGACGTGAAGCGGCACAAGGGAGCTGAAGATCAGGCCGCGCAGGTGGTTGAAGCGTTCCGCACGATCCGAATGAATGTGCGCTATGCGGCAGACCCTGGTCGTCCGCTGACGATGACCATCACCAGCCCCGGCCCCAACGATGGAAAATCGTTGATCTCATCGAACCTGGCGTTGTCATTTGCGGAATCGGGAGCCCGCACGCTCTTGATTGACGGTGACATTCGCCGCGGCGAGTTGGCCAAGACATTTGCAACACAACAGCGTCCAGGTCTGGTGGAATTCCTTGACGGTACCGCGTTGATTGCCGAAGTGCTGCATCCGGCGGCGTCGCACCCGAACCTGACGGTGATGCCCGCTGGTGCGCGTCGGCGACGCGCTCCGGAACTGCTGGCAACCCCGCGCCTGTCCCAGCTGATTGGTCAGATGGCGAGCGAGTACGATGTGGTCATTGTCGATTCACCCCCGCTGGGCGCGGGAACCGACGCCTACGCGTTGGCGACGGCCACGGGAAATATGGCGCTCGTCCTTCGCGCCGGAGTCACCGACCGCAAGATGGCGGCCGCGAAGATGTCCATCATGGACACCCTGCCAGTGCGAGTGATGGGCGCGGTCCTGAATGGAATCAAACTCAGCGGCGTGTACCAGTACTACTCGTACTATCAGGAGTACGCGGCGGAGGATGACGAGTCTGTCGCGCGACTTGCGCCGGTAGAAACGCGCGGTGCCCTGACGCGAGTGGAGCGGTCGTGATCAGATTGCCTTTTGCCACCCGCATCACACGCGCGCTGCTCACTGCACTATTGGGCGTCGCCCTTTCAGGTTCGACCGCAGTGGTCGTCGCGCAGACGCCGGAAGCGATAAGCCTGAAACGCGCCACGCGCCCGGAACTCGCGAGCCGGATCGCGTCGCTAGAGGGACAGGTTGCCGGTGGATCGGTTCAGGGGAAGAAGAAAGAGGTGCTGGTCGCCGAGATCGCCGACATTCGCGCGCGCCTTACGAACGGGGATTTCAAGGTCGGCGACCGATTCTACTTCACGCTGACCATTGATTCGGTCAGCTCGGACACGATTTCGGTGCGTGACGGCCTGCTCGTGACGGTGGTAAATCTTCCGGACGCATCGCTCAAGGGTGTTCTCCAATCGGAACTTGACGATGTGCTCCTGACGCACGTCTCCCGTTACGTGAAAAACGCCAGATTGCGTACCGTCATGTTGACGCAGATTTCGGTGATCGGCTCCGTGGGCAGACCTGGATACTACTGGACTACGCCGGATCGTCCGCTCGGAGACGTCATCATGATGGCCGGCGGGCCTGCCGTGGATGCCAATCTGCGCGAGGTCGAAATCAAGCGTGACAATCGCGTAATCATGAAAGCCAAGGCATCCCGTCAGGCGCTCAGTGACGGACGCACGTTGGAACAGGTGGACGTGCGCTCGGGCGACGAAATACGGGTGCCGGGCAAGCGCAAGCTGAACTGGCAGGTGATCATCCAACTGCTGTTCGTCGCCTCGTCGCTCTTCTTTGCGTTCATTAGACTCCTGCAGTGGTACTACGCCGAATAGCCGCACCATCATCCGCCCGGAACAGTCCAGCGCCTCGCCACTCTCTCGTTGTCACCACGCAATCATCACTCGTCTCGGCCGCTGCGGCCGGCGACCGCGCAGCCCGCGGCCGCTTCGTCGCGCGGTTCGACCAGAGGCGACCCACCCCAATCAGCGGAGCTCATGTCACTGGGACCGTGGGACGACTTTGAGCCGCGCGAGCGGTCGGAGTTCGTTTCCCGGTTGTTCAACTGCGTGTTGGCGCTGGTGCTCTTCATCGTCGCGTCGCCGGTGATGGTGTTGACGGCGCTGGTGATCCGCCTTTCGTCGCGGGGGCCGGTACTGTATGCGCAAACGCGGGTCGGTGTCGATCGCCGATGGGCGCGCTCCCACGCGCTCAACGAGCGTCGTCGAGAAGACCTTGGGGGCATCCCGTTTACGATTTACAAGTTTCGCTCCATGCGCGTCGACGCGGAGATCAACGGACATGCGGTGTGGGCAACGAAGAATGATGATCGGGTCACCGTGGTGGGCAATGCCATTCGCAAGTCACGCATCGACGAGCTCCCCCAGCTGTACAACGTGATTCGCGGCGACATGAACATCGTCGGCCCCCGACCGGAGCGTCCGTCGATTTTTGTGCGACTGCGCGAGCAGATTGCCGAGTATCCGGTGCGACAGCGCGTGAAGCCGGGCATTACCGGGTTGGCCCAGGTGAGCAATCCCTACGACACGTGTCTCGACGATGTGCGTCGCAAGGTGGCCTTCGATATCCAGTACATGCAGCGTCAGTCGTTGCTGGAGGATATCTGGATCATGATGCGCACGATTCCGGTCATGATCTTTCGTATCGGTGGATGGTAGCCGTCGGCCGGTTGGTCGGATCGGCGCACGCGGTATGATCAGCTCGCCGTTACGTGTCGCCTACTGCATAGACAGCATGGCGGAGTCCGGTGGTACCGAGTTGAACGCCGTGCGCACGGTGGAGCACCTTCCTCGCGATCAGGTCACCCCCGTGGTCCTCACGCTGAACGGGCATGGCGCGATGGGTGAGCGCTACCAGCGCATGGGCGTGCGGGTGGTGGAGTTTCCGATTCACTCGCTGGTGGGACTGCCCACGTGGCGTCGACAGACTGAGGCGGTGCGCTTTCTCCGTGAGGAGCGAATACAGATCGTACATGCGCACGATCTGTATTCGAACTTTTTTTTTGGCCTCGCCGCGCGACGTGCGGGCACGCCCGTCGTGATTGCCAGCAAGCGCTGGACTCGCCAGCCCAAGCGCCGACACTTCTTCAGCGACATGTTCGCCTATCGGTTCGCCCACCGGGTGCTGGCTAACAGCGAGGCCGTCGCCGACTCACTGCACACCACGGAGCATATCGCTCCATCGAAGGTGTGGGTGCTGGAGAACTTTATCGAGCCGGAGGTATTTGCTCCCGTCACTGCGGGTGAACGCCGGGCCCGCCGCGAAGTCTGGGGCATTCCCATGGAACGAAGGCTCATTGGCATTGTCGCCCGGCTGCGGTCGGAAAAAGACCACGCGACCTTTATTCGCGCCGGCGCAACCCTGATGCGAGATCACCGTGACGTCGATCTCGCGATTGTCGGGGACGGACCCGAGGAGTCGGCGCTTCGCGCGCTCGCCGACACACTCGGCATCGCTGGGCGTGTCCATTTTCTGGGCCACCAGCCCAGCCGACCGACCCCGCACTCGCTTTTTGATCTTTCGGTGTTGTGTTCACTGCATGAAGGATTTCCCAACTCGGTGATCGAGTCGATGGCCTCCGGCACCGCCGTCATTGCCACTCGCGTAGGCGCCATTCCGGATATTCTCGGTCAAGGTGCCCTCGGCTGGCTGGTGCCTCCGGCCGACCCCGTCGCGCTGGCTGGTGCCATGCGTGAGGCCCTTGCCGACCCCGGCCACACGCATCAGGTGGCCCAAGCCGCTCGACGGGCCTCAGCCGAACGCTTTAGCGCCACAGCCACCATCGCACGGCTGGTGCGGTGGTACCACGCGCTGCTCGCCCAAGTTGCACCTTCCATGCATGGAGGCGCTGCCGCATGACATCACCCGCCATTCCTCGCCGGGGGAGGCGATTGCCGCGGTCGCAGCCGGGCACGCAGCCTCTTGGCCCTCAACCGCGCAAACTCGGCGTGGTTCGCGAGATGTTGCACGGGTTCGACTGGGATCCCTCGTTCCTGGCGTTCTTGTATTACTGCTTCGCGGCGTTCACGTATTACCTGCCCGGCGGCGACGTCGCGATCGTGGTCGCGCTGGTCCTCCTGCTGTTCCGCATCGACACGCTTCGTGGACACGCGTTCATTGGCGCGTTGTTCGCGTTTGTTTCATGGACCGCGTTGACCGTGGTCACGAGCAGCTTCCGCGAGCCGTCGTGGGACGCGTGTTGGGATCTGATCAAAGTGGCGTTGATCGCGATCATTGGGTTCAACGTGATTCGCACTCGGGCGCACTTTCGTATCGTGCTGTCGTTTCTTGGTGCCTGCTTTGTTTTCTTTCCGATGCGAGGCGCCTTCGTAAACTATTTCGGTGGGTACCGACTTTTCGGTCGCGCACTGTGGAACTTCACTTACGCGAACCCCAACGATCTCGCGGCCTACGCAATCATCTTCCTGTCGCTCCTGCTGGCCCTCCTGTCGTTGCTGTACAATCGATGGTCAAGACGTGCGCTGGTGGTCGCGTCGGGACTCAGCGTGTTGCTGATCCTCTTTACGCAGTCTCGGGGCGCCTTGGTGGCCGTCGGTCTGACAGGAGCTATCGCGCTGATGGCGCACCGCGTTCGGCTGCGCAGTCTGTTGATCACCGTTGGCGTCATCGGCGTCGCGGCACTCTTTGCGCCCGCGGGCGTGTGGG
>JBEBIR010000254.1:0-5793 GCA_040080315.1 Gemmatimonas sp. | reverse complement strand
GACGGGCCCGATGATCATCATCGCCGCGTCGGGCATGGTGGAGTCGGGACGCATTCTGCATCATCTGCGCTACGGTGCCAGCGATCCGCGCAACACGATCCTCATTGTCGGATTCCAGGCGGAGCACACGACAGGGCGTCGTATTGTCGAGCGGCGCTCTACCATTCGCGTGCTGGGCGAAGATGTGGAACTGAAGGCGCAGGTGGAGATTCTGAACGGCTACAGCGCGCACGGTGATCGCACGCAGTTGCAGGCGTGGTTGAACGAGGTGCGGCAAGGCGGTGCGTCGAGCGGACGCGGAACGCCGCGCGTGCACTTGGTGCACGGCGAGCCGCCGGCGCAGGACGCGTTCGCGACGGCGCTGCGGGCTGACGGATTTACGGTGGATGCACCGGAGCCTGGGCAGCAGCGGGCGCTGTAGACGGGTAACGCGCGATTCGATCAGTTCGAACAATGAAGTTCACCACAGAGTTCGCCGAGTACGCAGAGGACAGCACAAGAAGCGCGTCGACTCTGCGTACTCCGCGAACTCTGCGGTTTCATGTCTGTGGAAGTGCGCCGATGTGTATTTGCCGCTAGCTTTCCGACATGGCCCGCCGTTCTCCGCGCCGCATCGGCCGGATCCTCAGTCGTCTGTTCGTGGTGGCATTGACAGGATGGCTGGCGGTATTGGCCGCGATCCTCGTCTGGTCGACGCGCAATAGCACCGAACCAGCCGACGCCATTGTGGTGCTCGGCGCGGCGCAGTACAGCGGACGGCCCTCACCCGTGTTGCGCGCGCGACTTGATCATGCGCTGGCGCTGTGGAACGCGCAGCGCGCGCCCCGCATGATTTTTACCGGTGGACGGCGCGAGGGCGACGTGATCAGCGAGGCCGCGGCCGGACGCCGCTTCGCGATGCGACGCGGTGTGCCGTCGCGGGCCATTCTGCTGGAAGGGGCCGGCCGAACCTCACTCGCATCGATGCACGGAGCCGCTGTGCTGCTCACGTCGCCGAGCGACTCCGTGCGCCCCCCAATAGCGCCGCGACCCCGCGTGCTGTTGGTGAGTGATCCGTTTCACATGCTGCGTCTGGACGTACTCGCGCGAATGCACGGGCTGACGCCGCTCCCGTCACCGACGCGCACCAGCCCGATCTCGGCGAATCGCTCGATTGCGCTCGAGTACGTGTTGCGCGAGTCGTTTGCGTTGCCGGCCGATGTCGCGAAACTGGTGTGGTTGTATGTCACCGGGCACAGTGAGGAGTCGGTGGCCGAAGGGTAGGTCGTGGTCTGTCGCGCTTAGCTCATCACGGCCGTCGTACCGACGACGGTGGCACCGGACGATCAAGACCGTGCTGCGCCCGCTCATCCGCTGGAATCGGCGCAATGTCGTTGCCCAGTGTGCGCACCGTCGTGAACGGCGAGCGCTGCTGGAGCGCCGAGCCCGGGAGCGCGTAACTGTCGGCGCCGGTGAAGGTGACGGTGTACCCGAGATCCTGCAGCGAGCCGATTGAAACACGACTCAACGGATTGATGCCAAGATTCACGAATCCCGTCATGAGTTCATTGCGGAATGTCGTTTCGCGCCAGTGCGAGTCCCTGGTACCGGCGCCGCCTGTATTCTCAACTGGTACAGGTCGTCCCGTGTACGTCGCACCACCCACAAGCAGAAACTGCGCCGTCGCGCTCGGGCCGGTGAAGATCGGATCGGCGCCCCCGGCATCGGTCAGGAATCCCGATGCTGACCAACGCGTGCCGATGCCGAGTGAATGACCCATTTCGTGTGTAATCACCGCGTCAGTTAAACCAACAGTCTCCAGATCTGTCAGGTCGGCACTGTCAAAGAGCATGGTGCCAACGGCCGCGAGGCCGGTTGGGTGCAGGCGACACAGGTTGGCGTTCCCGAGTGTTCCGCCAACGCCGTCGATCGGTCCGATATTGGCAAAAATGATCAGGTTGGTGACGACCGTGTCGATGGCCGGCATCCATGATCGTCCGCAACCACCGGCGGAGATGATCTGTCGCGAGATCCCGCTCGTGGACACGATGGCCGCTCGCCACTTGGCGGCTGAACGCGCGACCGCTTGTTGCTGCGCGGGGCTTGGCTGCTCGCCGACATACTGCACGATGATGTAGAAGGCGGACGAGACAACCACGGCGTTGAACGTCACCGACTTGCCTGGCAACAACGACGAGGTGGCAACCAGGGTCGGGTTGGCTCCGCTGCCAACGGTCCAGCTCCCGACAAACGCGTTGCCATTTGCCGGATCGCTTACCACGGTGCCGTTCAACACTGTCCCGGAATTTGGCCCGGGCGTAAACGTGACTGGCACATTCCCGACCGGATTGGAAAACGCGTCGACGATGCGGACACCGGGCGAGATACCCACGGCGAAGCCGGGCACCGCCTCCTGGTTGTCTCCTGCCACCTTCACAATATCGGCCGGCGGACCCGCAATCGCCGTCGCTGAAAACGCGGCCTGCGTACTGGTCGGCGATGTGGCGCGCGCAATCTGCTGCCCGACTCCGGTGCCAAGCCTCCATGCACCCGCGGTCGCGATGCCGCTCTGGTTCGTGGTCTGCTGTTCACCGACAATCGTTCCGCCACCCGACGCCACACTGAAGAAGACCGCAACGCCGGGCACCACATTCCCGAACACATCTTCGGCTCGCACCGACGGCGGCTGCGCCACGTTGGTATTCACCGCCGCATCCTGCGTGCTGGGACTCAGACGTATCAGGCTTGCCGCGGGCCCAGGTCCTACTTGCGCGGTGAACGTGATGGCCGGCAATCCGTCGGCCGATGCCGTCAGTGTCTGGGTTCCCGCAATCGTTCCCAGATTCCAGCCGCCTGATAGCGCCATACCCAGTGCGTCGGTGACCGTCGAGTCGATGATGACCACGCCGCTGTTCGCACCAACGCGCCAGCGCACGCGAAGACCCTTGATACCAGCACCTTTGGCATCGAGGATCTGCACCTGCGGCGCAGTCGGCGCGAGCGTTCCCGCCGTTCCAGCAAACTGCAGCGTGCTACCGCCGGTCGGCGCAAACGTCGTGGGAACTGGCGGCCCATCGCCCCCGCCGCACGCCTGTAGAAGGACCGTCAGCGCGATACCGCTTCCGACGCGACGCATCGCGACGAGCGAGCTGGTTCGAAGCATTCCTGGGAGAGTCAAGGGAAAGAACACGTTCGCGAGGGTTACCGCTTTGCTGCGTCCACGACCAATATTGTCACATGCGCATCCCGGTCGAGAGCTACCGCCTCCCGAATGGCCTGCACGTGGTGCTCTCAGAAGACCACACGGCGCCCATCGTTGCGGTCAATCTGTGGTATCACGTCGGCTCGGCCAATGAACGGCTTGAGCGGACGGGTTTTGCCCATCTGTTCGAACATATGCTTTTTCAGGGATCTGAACAGGTTGAGGCGAACGAGCATTTCGAGCTGGTCCAGCGTGCCGGTGGAACGCTGAACGGCTCGACCTGGCTGGATCGCACCAACTATTACGAAACGCTGCCATCCAACCAACTGGCGTTGGCGCTGTGGCTGGAAGCCGATCGCATGGGACGCTTCCTTCCGGGTTTGACACAACAGAAGCTCGATACGCAACGTGACGTCGTAAAGAACGAGCGGCGCTGGTCGGTGGACAACCAGCCGTACGGCACGTGGTGGGAAAAGCTGCCAGCGTTGTGTTTTCCCGAAGAGCACCCGTTCCACCACTCCCTGATCGGGTCGATGGAACATCTGTCGGACGCGTCGCTTGACGATGTTGCCGACTTCTTCCGGACGTACTACACGCCGGACAACGCCGTGTTGACGATCGCGGGTGACCTGGATCACGACGAGACCGTGCGATTGGTGTCGGAGTACTTTGGTCCCATCCCACAGGGCGGACCACGGCCGGCACTGCGCGATATGACGGTGTCGGCCACCTACGGAACGACGCTGCGCGAGGTCGTGACCGATGCGATCGCGCTTCCGCGCGTGTTCGTCGCCTGCCGCACGCCGGTGTTCGGGAGCGACGGCTACTATGCGGCCAGTCTGGCATCGGCCATTCTGGGACTCCGCACGGGAAGTCGACTGGAACAATCACTGGTGCGGACGCAGCGCGTGGCGTCGCAGGCCAGCGCGTTCACGTACGATCTGGCGAAAGGCAGCGACTTGCTCGTTGTCGACGCGACCGCGCATGGCGATGTGTCGGCGGAGCAACTCGAGGCGGCGGTCATGGCGGAACTCGATCGCATGCACGAGCATGGCGTCACCGAGACCGAGGTCGCGCGCGCCCGCGCGCTTATCGAGACGAGTTTTGTCACGGGCTTGCAATCGGCGGCTGAGCGCGCCGATCAACTGTCGCGATTCGCAACGTATTTCGGTGACGCGAATCTCGCGAACGAGCAAGTGAAACGGTATCAAGCCGTCACCGCCGCCGATGTGACCCGTCTTGCGCGTGAACGACTGGGACGGGACAATCGCGCGTTGCTGCTGTATGTCCCAGCGCCCGTTGATGCCGTCGACGCGGATGTGGCAGTGGCGGGTACGGCGGTGATCGCGTGAACGCTGCGTTGACGACACCGAAGCCGATGCCGGCGGCGCCAGTGCGTCCGGGTGCCGGCACGCCGCGACCGTATCGCTTTCCCCACTTCGAGACGCGCGTGTTGTCCAACGGGCTCCGTATTCTCGTGGCGCCCATCCACGCGTATCCGGTGGTGACCATTCTGGCCGTCATCGAGGCCGGTGCGACGCGAGATCCGTGGAACGCTGAGGGCGTCGCGCAGTTGGCAACGCGCGCGCTGAACGAAGGCACGCGCAGCATGACGTCGTTGGAACTGGCGCAGCGTCTGGAGATGCTGGGCAGCACGCTGGACACGGGCGCCGACTGGGATTCGGCGATCGTGCAACTCACCGCGCTGGCGTCGCGTGTTGAAGACGGGTTCTCGGTGCTGGCGGACGTGTTGCGCGAGCCGGCATTTCCCGAGCATGAACTGGAGCGTCTGCAGGCCGAACGACTCTCCGATCTGGCGCAGTTACGCGCCGAGCCGCGCGGGCTTGCCGACGTGTACTTCTCGCGTTTGTTGTATGCACCGTCGTCGCGATTTGCGCGGCTGGCGGGCGGCGACGAATCGAGTATGGCGCGTGTGACGCGTGAGCGCATCGCGGCATATCACGACGCGTACTACCGGCCGGCGGCGACGGCGCTGATCATCGCCGGCGACATCACCGTTGACGAAGCGGTACGTCAGTCGGCTCGGTGTTTCGGGGATTGGCGCGGCGAGCCCGCCGCCGCGACTGAGCCGGTTGATGCACCGCGATTCCATGATGCACGCGTGCACATCGTGCACAAGGCCGACGCCCCGCAGTCGGAGTTGCGCGTGGGGCACGTGGCGGTCCCGCGCTCGCACGAAGACTACTTCCCGTTGGTGGTGATGAACGCGATTCTGGGCGGCCTGTTCTCCTCGCGACTGAATCTCAATCTGCGCGAAGAGCACGCCTACACCTATGGGGCGCATTCAGCGTTCGACTGGCGACGCGCGGCGAGTCCGTTCGAAGTGTCAACCGCGGTGGAAACGGCAGTGACCGCTGATGCACTGCGCGAAATCCTGACCGAGTTCACGCGCATACGCGAGGCTCCGGTGACGGACGCTGAGCTGTCGTTGGCGACCAGCTACCTGATTGGCGTGTTTCCCATTCGATTCGAGTCAACTGCGGCCGTGGCCGGCGGCCTGGCCAATGTCGAGATCTTCCGGCTGCCCAGCGACTATTTCGACACGTATCGCGACCGCGTGCGCGCGGTGACGGCCGCCGACGTGCTGCGCG
>JBEBIR010000253.1:0-5806 GCA_040080315.1 Gemmatimonas sp. | reverse complement strand
CTCCTACACTCCTACTGCCTGGCGCATGCCGCACAGCGGGAGGTCGCAGCTGAAAAGACAACTGCGCTGCTACCGTGCCAGCAGGTCGCGCCGCTGAGGTACTTCGCGGATGCTGGATTGGTCGTGGCATCGACCCCACGTTACTTCGCGCTCTGCGGCCTGAAGAAAGGGGGCGTGCTTTCGGCCTTCGACAAGCCGACGACGTCCATCGTTTACGAGGATGCGGGCTATGTGGCGGAGTACGGCGGAAATCGCGCGCGTCGCTGGTCCTCGGCGGTACTTGGCCTCACGGTCGAGGCGGAGTCGGCAGGCGCCGAGGTACATTCCGAATCGCGATTCGGATTGGTGCCCCGACCGGTCCTCACGCCCGGGAAATTTCTGCTGCTGCGGTTCCTGAACCTCACGCTGTTCCACAGTGTGACGTTTGCCGCGCTGGTCCGTCGCATGATAATTGCATCCTTGATCACCGGACGACGGGTCGGACGGCTATCGCACCACAGGCGGCTCACCTTTCACGATGACCGCATCGTGGTCCATGATCGGATTTCAGGAGGCGACCGGGGAATCAGCTCGCTCTGGCGCCCGCGGACATTTACCGCCGTGCACATGGGTTCCGCGCGCTACTTTCACCCCCGTGACCTGGTGGAGCTTCCGGAGCCCCGCCTCGCCGACGCCACCCGCCAGCTGGCGACTGTCGGTTGGGTGGAGCTTGGTTTCACGGTGCCGTTCGGTGACGGAGACCACACCGCAGTCGTTGATAGCCGAGGCTCGTCCCTTTGAGCCTCGTTCCGCACTCTCTGAGACCTCGATGATCTACGTGCTGCTGCCCGCCTACAACGAAGAAGACGCGATACGACCGCTCGCGGAGAAAATTGACGCCACGATGCGATCGGCGAGCCTCGCGTACGAGATCGTGGCCGTCAACGACGGGAGTGTCGATCGGACCGGCGCGATCCTTGAGGAGCTGCGCGTGCAGTTCCCCATGCATGTGATTACCCACAAGATCAATCGCGGACTGGGCGAGACCATTCGCGACGGAATGGAGTACGTCGCGGAGACCGGCGCCCGCGGCGACGTTGTGGTGCGCATGGACTGCGATGACACGCACGACCCCGAGTACATCCTGCACATGGTGGAGAAACTCAGGAGGGGATACGAGGTCGTGATCGCGTCGCGCTATGCACCGGGTGGTGGTCAAATCGGTGTCAATTGGTATCGCCGCACCATTTCACGCTGCGCCAACATCCTGATGAAGGTTTGCTTTCCGATGCCGGGCATCAAGGAGTACACGTCGGGTTTTCGCGCATACCGGGTCGGGCTGATCAAGGATGCCATGGATATATTTGGCAACCGGTTTATCGATCTCAAGGGTATGGGCTTCACGGGTACTGTCGAGAAACTCATCAAGTGCCGCATGCTGGGTGCCCGCGTAACCGAACACGGTTTTGTACTGCGCTACGACCAGAAGTCCGGGCCTTCCAAGGTTGTCACCAGCCTGACGACGCTTGGATATCTGGTGCTGATCGCCAAGTACATCGTGTCGTGGGGTGAGCTGGGCGTGATCTGGAATCGGCGCGCGCGCGAGCGACGCCAGTCGGCGTACGGCGCCGACGGTCTGCCGTTCGAATCCATCAATACCTGACGCTCCATGTGCGGTATTGCCGGCATCATTTCCACCGACCGCGAGCGGTCGCCCGCCACCGAGCGTCTGGCCACCATGCTGGCGGCGATCGCGCACCGCGGGCCCGATGGTGAGGGTGTACATGTCAGTGGCCCCGCGGCGCTGGGTCACAAACGATTGGCCATCATCGACCTGGAATCGGGCAGTCAGCCGATGTGCAACGAGGATGGCTCGATCTGGATCACGTTCAATGGTGAGATCTACAACTATGTCGAGCTGCGTCGTGAACTGAGTCGCCACCATACGTTCAAGACGCACAGCGACACCGAGGTGATCCTCCATCTGTATGAGGAACTTGGTGAGCGATGCCTCGAACGGCTCAATGGCATGTTCGCGTTCGCCATCTGGGATGCGCGCCAGCAGCGCCTGTTTGCCGCGCGCGATCGTGTGGGGATCAAGCCCTTTTACTGGGCGGTCACCGACAACGAACTCATCTTCGCCAGTGAGCCCAAGGCGATCCTGGCGTCGGGGCTGGTGGCGGTGGCGCCTGATCGACAGGGCCTTGAAGAGTACCTGACGTTCCAGTTCTGTCTTGGCGAGCGCACCCTGTTTCAGAACATCAGACGGTTGGAGCCAGGACACTACTTCACGTTCCGTCCGGGTCGGGATCGTACGCCAACCGACGTGTGCTACTGGGACTACAACTACGAACTCGACGCGCATCATACCGACGATTATTTCCGCGAGGAACTGGTCGCGCTGATGACCGACGCGATGCGACTGCAGTTGCGGAGCGATGTGCCCGTCGGCGCGCATTGCTCGGGCGGCATCGATTCGTCGACCGTGGTGTCCTTGGCGGCGCGACAATATCCGCATCGCTTTCGCACATTCACCGGCGCGTTCCGTGAGGGACCGCAGTACGACGAGTCGCACTTTGCGCGGGCGGTATCCGCCAATGTCGGGGCCGAGCACCACGAGATCTGGCCGACCGGTCAGGAGTTCGCGGACACCCTCCCGTGGCTCATCTACATGATGGATGAGCCCGCGGCAGGGCCGGGACTTTTCCCGCAGTATTGCGTGTCGAAACTGGCCAGTGAGCACGTGAAGGTGGTGCTGGGCGGGCAGGGTGGTGACGAACTGTTTGGCGGCTACGCGCGGTATCTGGTGGCCTATCTCGAGCAAGCGATGAAGGGCGCCATTTACGGAACCGGTCATGAGTCCGGCTACGTCGTCACATGGGACAGCATCGCGCCGAGCCTGGGTATGCTCCGACAGTACCAGCCGATGCTCAAGAGTTTCTTCAGCGAAGGATTGTTCGAGGACATGGATCGTCGGTACTTCCGATTGGTAAGTCGGATGGACGACGCGGACTCACTCATTAGCGGAGATGCGTGGGGTGCGAGCAGCCCCGAGCGCATGTTCAGTGAGTTTGCGCAGATCTTCAATAACCCGTCGACCAAGAGCTACTTCAACAAGATGACGAACTTCGATCTGAAGACGCTGTTGCCGGCGTTGCTGCAGGTCGAGGACCGTACGAGCATGGCCGTGTCGCTCGAGTCACGCGTGCCGCTACTGGATCACCGGATTGTGGAGCTGGTGACACGCATGCCACCCGCGATGCGATTCAAGGGCGGTGATTCGAAGCGCATTTTCCGCGAGACGGTACAGCCGTTTATTCCCGAGATCGTTTTCTCGCGTCGCGACAAGATGGGATTCCCCGTGCCGTTGACCGAGTGGCTGCGCGGCCCGATCCGTGATTTTGTCGGCGATGTGCTGCTGTCCGATCGGGCGCGACAGCGCGGCTTGTACCGCATGGACGGCGTCGAACGACTGCTGGGTGCCAACGCGGTGTTCGGACGTCCGCTGTGGGGCCTGCTGTCGCTCGAACTCTGGTTCCGCGCCTTCGTAGACGGCGACACGCCCACGCCACCGGCATCACTCAGCACCGTGGCCCTTGGCGTGAGAGCTGCGGGATGAGTGGGCGCGTCGGCAACTGGATGCGCGCGTTCGGTCGAACGCGCGCGTTGATCGCGCTGCTGGCCCTTTGCGCGTACACACCGGGCTTCTGGTGGGGTGCGCCATATGCGACCGCGGCGGATCGCGCCAATGCCTGGGCGGTGGACGACGAACCCCCCATGGGCCCGCTGGCGCAGTTGCACGACATCGTCCATCCGAAGGCCGAGCAGAATCCGAATCTCGGCTATCCCATGCTGCATCCGTTCATGGTGATCGGTTCGTATGCGCCATACGTGGGCTGGCTGATGGCGACGAACCAGTTAAGCAACGCCACGGCCGAGTTCCCGCACGGATTTTCCGATCCCGTCGTGGCACTGCGCAACTTGACGTGGATCTCACACTTTCTGTCGGTGCTGCTGGCGGTTGGCATCGTTGTCGCAGCGTACGACATCGGGCGCGTCCTGTGGACGCCCCTCGCCGGTGTGTGGAGTGCCGCCTTCGCGGGCCTGGTGTTCCCGATGTTCTTCTACGCGCGCACGTCGAACGTCGATGTGCCGGTGCTGTTCTTCACGGCGTTGGCGTTGATCGCCTTCTCGCGGTGCCTGATGCTCGGGCTGACAACACCACGGGTGTTGGCGCTGGCCACGCTGATGGGATTGGCAATGGCGACCAAGGAACCGTCCTTCGCCACGTTTGCTGGCGTGCCGTTTGTGCTGCTGGTGCTTCCGTCCCCGCAGGGCGGGAATCCCGCATGGCGCTCGGCGGCAACGTGGCGGCTCGCCCTGCTGTGCTTCGTGACGAGCGTCGCGGCGTACGCGCTGGCCAGCGGCATGGTGATCGATCCGAGTCGATGGGTGGCGCACATTGACTTTGTCAGGGGTCGGAGCGGAGAGGCCGCCAAGGGCGGCGTCGCGTTTGCCATGCATTATCCGATGACGTGGGAGGGCCATCGAGCTCTCGCGGCGCGATTGACAGGCTTGCTCGCCGACTGCCTCACCGTTCCGGGGCTTGTGCTGTCCGTCGTAGGCCTGATCATGGCCGCCTGGCGTACCCGGCGCGCATTCTGGTTTTCCGTCACTGCCGTCACGTACCTCGGCATTCTTTTCTGGTCGGCGCGTATCGCGCAACTTCGCTATGTGATGCCAGCGGCATTCACGCTTGCCCTGTTCGCGGCATTTGCCGCGAGCACCCTGCTGCATCATCGCGCACGCGCCGTGCGCTGGTTCACGGCGTGCGTGGTGTTGGTCGCACTGGGAACGGCAGGCCTGCGCGCGGCGGATCTGACCTACGCGATGTTGCATGACTCTCGCCATGCTGCGGGCGATTGGCTTCGCGCGAACGGGAAGCCCGGAGATCGCCTGGAGTACTTTGGGTCGGACCAGAAGAACCCGCCGATGGAAGCGTGGCTCGTTTCCGCTCGCGCGATCAGGTATTTGGGGGGCAATATTCAAGCGCCTCGGGACTCCGCGACCGTTGCCAGCATTCTTTCAGGATGGAGCGAACGCCAGCCGCGTTTTGTGGTGCTCATTCCGGATTTTACGAGCGCGCCCGGCGAACTGTTCGCCGCCTCATGTCCGCCTGATATCGCCCGTCGCCTTGAGGACGGAAGCGCCGGATATCGTCGAGCGGGACGCTTCGAGTCAGCGGACCTCCTGCCGTGGGTGCATCGACCCCTGCTGGACTACCCGGTGGTGAATCCGCCGATCCTCATCTACGAGCGCATCGACGCAACCGCCGCGGGCCTGTGAGCGAGCGCACCACGTCAGCGTCCGTTGGAGGTCGTCGGGCTTGGCTGCCCTGGCTGCGCGCCGTGCTGGCGGTGGCGATTCTCGGCTACCTCGCCGCGTCGGGCCTGATCGACTGGCGCAAGTTGCGGGGAATGCTGGAGTCCTGGCGCTATACGATCGTGGCCATCGCGCTGCTCGCGCTCGGCTTTGCGCTTGTCTCGTGGCGCGCGTGCCGGCTTTTTGCGCCGCGTGGATTGCGCCTCACCTTCGCCGATTCGTTGCGGCTCACCCTCGTCAGTAACGCGGCGAATCTCGTGCTGCCGCTGGTGGGCGGTGACATGGTTCGCATTGTCTTCACGGCACGAGGACAGATTGGCCGCAAGACCGAGATTGCAACGGTCATTTTGCTTGAACGGGTCATTGGACTCATTGGCATTCTGGCGCTCCCCCTCGTCCTTGCGCCATTCTTTGCCTCGTTCGTCGAATCGCATGTCACCATACA
>JBEBIR010000252.1:0-5815 GCA_040080315.1 Gemmatimonas sp. | reverse complement strand
CGAGAAGGAATCCCCGCGATAGCTGAGGCGCACTTCCGTGTTCGGCTGGTTGGCCAACCCCACGGCCGACTCAATGGCGCTGTCGCCGCCGCCCACCACCATCACTTTCTGGCCGGCAAACGCCTCCATCTCGACGATATCGAAGAACACCTTGTCGGTCTCCTCGCCGGGCACTCCTAAACGTCGAGGGGTGCCGCGTCGCCCCATGGCCAGCACCACGCGACGCGCGCGATAGTGCGCGCCGTCCGCGACGACATCGAAGAAGGCGCCGTCGCGTGCCACGCGATCGACCTTGATGCCTGTACGCACTTCAAGGCCAGTATTGGCGATGATCGTTTCCCACACCGAGAGCAGTGTTTCCTTCGATGCATCGGCAATCCACAGGTCGCCGTAGAGCGGGATGGAGACCGGCTCGGCCAGCAGCAACTTCTTGCGCGGATACTTGCGCACCGTATCGGATACCGTCCCCTGCTCGAGAATCACGTAGCGCAAATGTGCCCGATGCGCTTCCAGCCCGGCGCTGAGGCCGGCCGGACCGGAGCCTACGATGCACACGTCGAACGCTTCGGGATCGCCGTCGTTGCGTGGCTCGCACGCCGGGAGTTTGGTGATGATGTGTTCGATCGCCATCTTGCCTTCATTGATGGCGTTCTTGATCAATCCCCGTCCGCCCAATTCACCGACGATGTACAGTCCGGGCACGTTGGACATGAAGTTGGCGTCGATCTGTGGCACCGCCATGCGATTGACGGCGGTACCCGTGGTCACGAGAATGCCGCCCACCGGACACGCGGATACGCAATCACCGTGTCCCTTGCACAGCGTGTCATCCACGACCGCCAGTTTTCCGCGCATCGTGATCGCGCCAATTTCGGGACACGCGGCCACGCAGGTACCACAGCCGACACACAAGTCGGCGCGCACCATGGCGCGCGGCTGGGCCACGCCGGGCACGGCGCCCACCACCGAATTCGGCGCCGACACGATCTCGAAGATCTGCTGCGCGATGCCACAGCCAGAACAAAAGATCGCGTTCAACGGCACGGGTGTGTCGCAGCGCGCGCAGGCGCGCGTGGCCACGGGAACGCTGGTGGGCGCAGCCGCGGGCGGCGCGTTGCCACGCAGGTGCCACCAGATGAACACACCTGTCAATGCGAAGAATCCGATGGTGGTCAGGATCATCGACATTACCAGAACCAGGTCGCGCCCATCACGACCACCACCGCCACGTGAATCGTGACGGCCAGCAGGGCGGTGAGGGCAAACGGCATGTGGGCGATATGCCAGAAGCGGAAGACGCGCTGGGTTGCGTCCAGCATGCGCGACTGATCAATCAGGGCGATTTCGCGCGACGCCAACTTGGCGGCACGCCGAATGGCCTTGCGATCGACACCAGGTCGCGACTCCCATTCGTTTGTCAGCGCGCGCACGCGCTTGAGGCGACGCAGATCATCCAGCAGCAGGCGTTCAAGCACACCCATGACCGTGGTCGCCGGGGCGCGGTCCTCGGGCGTCACGGCGCGTGTCACCACGTCGACGGTTTCACCAAGGGCCACGGCGATCGCGCTCAGTAGCGCATCGCGTTCGCTCGCCACTTCTTCGCGCGTCAGTTCGACACCGCTGCGCGCACGGGGGATGCGCACGTAGAGATACCGTCCGATCACGCCACTGGCGCACACCACCAGCATGGCGATGAACCCCAAGCCGATCACGCCGTCGGCGCGCCACGCCGCGTGAATCGTGAGCAGCAGCGGTAATCCCAACGCCACGGTCACATGCACGTCCAACCACCGACCGATCGCTCCGGTGAATGCCAGCGCGCGATACTTCTTGCGCAGCGGGTACAGCCAGAGGAATACGAATATTGCAAAGGCGAGAATTCCCGCCGTCTGTCCCACGGCACCAGACGGCTTGAGGAACGCATGGAACGGATGACGTGGACGCGCTACCAGCGGCGACAGGTAATAGGATGCGCCGGCGAGATTCACCATCGTCAGCACGGACAGCAGGATCGTGACGGGCACGCCACTCCAACGATCGGTGCGCGCTGACGCACGACGATCCGCTGGTGCTTTTCGTGCTGCCGTCGTCGACAGCGTGTGGCTGGGAGCCGTCATCTCGTATGCCTGTGCTGCCAATAGTCGTGCCCTCTCGCACCGTCCGGATCGGCGGCCGCCGATCCCGCACTACCTTCCACTCATGAACGCGATACTCCGAACTTATACGGAAGTGCCCGAGTCGTATGTAATACGAATCACGGGTTTCGTTCGGTCAACCGTATTCCTATGCGGTAGTGACGGGCCGACGGCGCGATGGTCACGGCATTGTGATTTGGCACACACTCCATCACATCAATTGGTGCGAATGCGGGCCCGGCGCGTGACAGCCGGGCCCGTTCGAACACGCGAATCGCTAACGGCGACTCGATGGAGGTACCAGACCTTTCATTCGCATGTAGGTGACGATATTGCCGTAGTGCTCGCCATCGTGCATCAGGTTGAGCGTCAGCGCACCAAAGCGAGTTGAGGGGCTCCCGAACAACTCGACAGCAGCTCCTGCGGTGGCCGCCGGAATAGCGTACGCCTTGGCGCAGTACGCCGTCGACTCCTTGAGTGCCTTGACCAGTGCGGCCTTGGTTTTCGCCGCTTTCTCCACCGCATCCTCCGGCGGCTGCGGATCGCCCAGTACAGCGGCACAGATCAAGTTCTGCGTGCCCGCGACGTGGCCAATGAGTTCACCAAACGTGCGCACGGTCGCCACCGGACGATATCCGTAATCGATTTCGGACAACTCTTCGGCGGCCGTCGTAATGAATGCGATCGTCTGCTGCCAATTGCTGCGCATGGCCGAGATGCTGGCGTTCGGGTCGGCGTTGGAGGCGGCGGGCTGCTGTGCCAGAGCGAGCGTTGGCAGGAGCGCGCTGGCCAACAGGAGAGCGAAGGTGCGACGGTGAGTGTGGGTCATCATGCTGGTCTCGGGAATTCTCTCTTGTGAGTGGTGGGCAAGGTCCTTCAACTGCAATCCACGGAACCGCGCAGAAAGCGGCAGAAACAACGCGGAAACAAACCAAGAAATTTTCCGTGCTGTTTCCGGCGTTTTCAGTGTGTTTCAGTGGATGTGTTTTTTTGGTGTGTGCCTATCTCGCCACGGACACCGTGAACGGCACCGACATCATGCTTGGGCCCCACGACATCTCGATGGCGCCACGATTGGCTCCCGTGGCCCGCACGGCAATCGTGAACTCCTCCACGTGACCCGGCGTCGCGGTCATGGTCATCGGCACACGACCCAGGTCCTGCGCCACGTCGTACTGCGTGCCCCACTGGCCGGTCTGCTTGTTCACCAGCAGGAAGGTGCCGTTCCGCGTGTGCTGCACCCACAGCGTGTACATGCCGGGCGGCACCGTCAGCGTACCCATCGTGAGCACGCGCGTGGTGAATAGATGCGTCGCATCATTGGCCCCGGCGCGCCACACCGAATCGAATGGCACCAGCACGCCGCCCCACACCCCGCGCTCACGCACCTGCGGTCGGCCATAGTCGATCACCACCATGCCGCCGGGTCCGAACGCGGCACGCACGTCCTCTCGCACCGACAACACGCCGGTGGGTTTCATCGTTCTCGCAATCGCCGCCATATCGAGTCCGCCGTTGCCGCGCGTGGCCAGAGCCTTGTTGGTGGTGAGCGCGCCGTCCAGCGACAGCAGACGACTGTTGGCGTCGAATCGCAGCGCCATCGCGTATCCGCCACCGCGCAAGCGCACCGTATCAGCACCCGCCGGTGTGAATCCTGTGTATCCGAGATTCCCGGCGAGGCCGAGCGCTGGAATCGAGTCCACGGCGCCACCGGCCTTCTTGATGCCGGCCAGCAACTCCGTGGGTCCATACACGAACACGGGGAAGTTGATAAGCGCCTGACGTGCCGCGAATGCCCGGCGCTGCGTGCTGTCCGTAAACACCACTTCGCGCACAACGGAGTCGGGTCGCACCGCAATTCGCGTTTCCGTCGGCTGGTTCGGAATCGCCGATCCATCCGCCTGCAGTCGCTTGATGCTGGCGGCGGTTGGGCGACCATCCTTGCCCAGCGTCACGTTGTATTGAATGCGCACGACCGCGGTACCCGACCGCTGCACCATCTCGCCGGTCATCGCGGTCGCGGTGCGCGTGAACTGCTCGATGGCGAGCGTGTCCTTGCCCAGGCGGTACACCATCGAGGCCTGCTGCGCGGTCAGCGAAGACGCGCAAGCGGTTAAACCGAGTACTGTCAGGGTTAGTCGGCGCATGGGGGGGAGGGAGAATAAAAAGAACTGAGTACTGAGAACTGAGTACTTAGTACTCAGTTCTCGATACTTTGTACATGTGACCTCGCACTCGTTCCCCGAGTTACTGGGCATGCTTCCATCCGATGCAGCGATCGTCCGGGCCGTGCTGGCAGGTGACGCAGACGCCTTTTCGCGTCTCGTCGACCGTCATCACGCGCGCTGTCTTCGGGTCGCCACACACCTGCTCGGCAATCCTGACGACGCCGAAGACGCGGTCCAGGATGCCTTCGTGCGCGCCTACCGGCACCTTGGCAGTTACCACGAACGCGACCGCTTTGGCGCCTGGCTGCTTCGTATTGTGGTGAACCAATGCCGGACGCGCGCCTCTCAGGCAGCGCGATATGTTCGGTTCGATGCCGAACGGCATGACCTTGCTGCGTCCGTCGAACCGGCTCACGCGGCGGCGGAGCGACGGGCCGAATTGGCGCTCGCCCTCGCCCAGCTTGGTCCCGACCAGCGGGAGGTCATCGTGCTCAAATTCGCCGAAGACCTGAGCTACGAGGAGATCTCAAAACTTACCGGAGTTGGCGTGTCCGCCCTCAAGATGCGGGTCCAGCGAGCCTGCACCCGACTGCGCAGACTGCTTGCCGAACACCTCCAGACATGAGTCAGACATGAGTACCGACCCGCTCGAGTCCGGTCTCCCCGAATGGGTGCGGGAGACGCTCCGTGAACCGATGGACAGTCGCGCCAGCTCGCGCGCCGTGATCATGGACCGTGTCCGCGCATTGCCCACCCCGCGCCGACATTCGGCGCCTATGCGACCGTCGCGCTGGTTGCGGCGCGGACTGTTGTCGCCGGTCGGCGGCATGGTGACCACGGCCATGATGGCGCTGGTGGTGTTACTGCGCGTCGGTGGCGGTGGCGGCATGTCCGACATCGGCACCGCCACGCGCATCCTGGGCGATTCGGTCGTGCCGGTGCCTGCCGTCACGCAGGCGGATCGCTGGCTCGACACACTGCGCATCGTGGAGTTTGTGATCCGCGGCTCGTCGGTACACGCGGCGTCCGTGCTGGGCGACTTCAACCGCTGGCAGCGCGGCGCCACTCCAATGGTGCCCACCGCGCGTCACGAATGGCGTGTGCGGGTGCTCGTGCCAAGGGATGCGCTCAACATGGCCTATCTCGTGAACAACTCGCGGCTGATTCCCGCGGTGCTGCGCTAGCGGCTGGCGCATCGCGGAGGGGTGAGGAGAAGCAGGTAGTGAGCGGTAGAGCGGGTGAGCAGAAGCAGGTAGCGAGCGGTGGAGCCGTGAGCGGTGAGGGCAGTGCAACTGCTGCCCTGGCAGTTAGTGCGGCGCTACCCTCACCGGCTCACCGCTCCCGCGCTCACTACCTGCAGGTTCGACACCGAATGCGTCAACGCTGCGTGAGCGGCTGTTCGCAACGCGGAGGGGTGAGCAGAAGCAGGTAGCGAGCGGTGGAGCCGTGAGCGGTGAGGGCAGTGCAACTGCCTGCCCTGGCGGTTAGTGCAGCGCTACCCTCACCGCTCAC
>JBEBIR010000251.1:0-5823 GCA_040080315.1 Gemmatimonas sp. | reverse complement strand
GAGCCGGATGGCGAGGCCGATGTGCTGGTATCGCCAAAGTCCCCGAACAGCGAGACCTGTCCCCGCTCGGCCTCCTCCTGGCGGAGCGAGGCCTCACTGATGGCGTGGTCCAGCGCCGCCAACAGTTGCGCGCGATGGCCACCCAATCCGTCGGAGGCTCCAGCGGCAACCAACGCTTCGAACACGCGCTTGTTGCACATCCGCAGGTCCACCCGCGAGCACAGGTCGTACAGCGACGAGAATGTCCCGTCGACACGCGCCGCGAGCAGTGAATCGATGGCGCCGCGCCCGACATTGCGAATGGCGCCAAGGCCGAACCGAATGCGTTTGTCGCCGACGACCGTGAAGCGCCAGCCCGACTCGTTCACATCGGGTGCCAGCACCTCAAGGCCCATCTCGCGGGCTTCCGCGATGTACTTGATGACTTCTTCGGTCTTGCCAATGTTCGACGACAACAGTGCGGCCATGAACTCGGCCGGGTAGTGCGTCTTGAGCCACGCGGTGTGATAGGCGACAACGGAGTACGCCACGGAGTGACTGTTGTGAACGATGATATCGTTCGCGACGAAATTGTGCGTACCGTCGATCTCCAGATCAAACGTACGCGCGTCTCCAGCCGCCTCGATCGACACCACTCGATCCCAGAGCACGTCGTTGTGCGCCAGGCGAGCGAGCGCAGGATCTAGGAAGTGCTGCGCGAGTCGACCGACCATCCCCCGCGTAAAGCCAATCTTGCCTGGGTTGGTACCGGCAGGATACAGATCTCGGCTGCTCACGTCGGCGCCAATCTCTATCTCGTTCCATGTGCCGCCGCTGCGCGCCTTGGCGGCACGCGCCAATGCGCGCACGGGTGCAACAGGAACCAGGTCCTTCGAGGGCCCCGAGAGCGCGGTGAGCGGCATGCGGGCCATTGCCTCGCGTTTCGCGTGCGCTACCAGATGCGCGCCGACATGCTCGGCGAACGGGCGCAAGTTCTCAACGCCGGTGACGAATACCTGATAGCCGTCCTTGGGTCCGCCGGGGTACGCGAACACTACCTTTCGGACTCGTCCAAGAATGCCGAGCCGCAAGAGCAAGTGCTGCACGTGGGAGGCGAGTCGACGCGAGGCGGTGGCATAGTAGGTCAAGCGGTCGCTGTCATTCACGTGCCCGTCACCGTCCCACATGCGCCCCAGCAGAAGACCGATCTGACGGTTGCACAACTCGAATGCGGCCGACGGGATCTCCTTGGTGTGCGCGGTCCTG
The DNA here is from genome assembly GCA_040080315.1 of Gemmatimonas sp. Taxonomy (GTDB): domain Bacteria; phylum Gemmatimonadota; class Gemmatimonadetes; order Gemmatimonadales; family Gemmatimonadaceae; genus Gemmatimonas. Next base: position 4,578 of record JBEBIR010000251.1, on the reverse strand, counting down.
CCAAGGAGCTCAAGTGCTCGCGCCCATTCGAATATCCCGTTTGGACGATTTCGGTCGACGCGTCCTGCGTAGACAGATTCGGTTTCCTTGTGCGTCGCTGTGCGGCAGCGCACGTTCTCGAACTTCGACGCCGCAGCAATGAAATCCGCGACGGCGTCAGCGTCCTGATTGTAGTAGTACACACCCGACGGATGGCAGAGATTTCCTTCGGCGATCAGGTGACCGAGGGCGATCACTTCGTGCTCCGGCCACTCCATCTGTCGGTCGCCGGGCAGGGCGCGCGGGACCGCGATATGATCGCCGATCTCCAGTGCCTCAAGTGTTCGCCAACCATCGTGCATCAGGAACGGATGGTTTGCGGTCGCTGAGATCTCCCGGCCGGACTCCGTACGCAATCGAAACACGGGTCGCACGCCGTTGTCCATGACGTCGAGGACTTTGCCGCGCCCGAGCGTGAGAGAATCCGTCTCACACGTCGCAACCGCGCCAAGCGCTTGTCGCCGCGCATAGACGTCGTCAATGCGAACCAGTCGTCCACTGTCCGCATCGAAAATTTCCGTCTCACCAACTACACACTTGTTGAATCCATACCGTCCGAACGTTTCGATTTGGGCGGACACTTCATCAATGACGTCGGGGTCGTGCCCCAGCGCCACGGCCTTGGTGACAAACTTGCCGAGTTCCTTCTTGATCAGTTCCGCGTCTTTCTTGCCGACGGCTTTCCGCAGGACGTCGGCCTCGGCGAGCGAGATGCCGGCCAGCACCTGCGCAATGCGCATCACCTGTTCCTGATAGGTGATGACGCCGTAGGTGTTCGAAAGAATCGGTTCAAGTTCCGGCAGCGCGTACGACGTGGGCTCGTCGCCACGCTTGCGTCGGATGTACACATTGTGCATGCCGGCATCGAGCGGACCGGGACGTAGCAGCGCGTTGGACGCGACCAGATCGTCAAAGCAATCGCACCGCAAACGCTTGAGCACGTCAGTGGCGAGCGGCGATTCGAACTGGAACACACCCGCCGTGCGTCCCGCGCGCAGCATGCGATACGTGTCCGCGTCGGTGAAGCCGCGCTCCTCGAGCACGACGTCGAGCCCGTGTCGCTCCTTGATCAGCGCGAGCGTGTCGCTGATGACGGTCAGCGTGGTGAGGCCGAGGAAGTCCATCTTGAGCATGCCGGCATGCTCAAGCGCGTTCATGTCGTATTGCGTGACGATGACGCGTTCGTCGTCACCGCTACCGGACCCCTTCGACGCCTGCGTGCAGATGGGGACGAACTCGTTCAGTGGTCCCGGCGCAATCACCACGCCCGCGGCGTGCACGCCAGTGTGGCGCGACAAGCCTTCCAACGAGATCGCGAAGTCGAGCAACTGTCGATACCGCGTGTCGTCCTGATAGAACTTCTTGACCTCGGGAACCTGTTCGATGGCCTGCTTGACGGTCAGCGAAAAGTTCGGCGCGTTTGGAATGAGTTTCGCCAGCGCATCGGTTTCGGCTGGCGTGAATCCCAGCGTGCGCCCGACGTCCTTGATGGCCGCCCGCGACTTCAGCGTCCCGAAGGTCACGATCTGTCCGACGGAATCCTTGCCGTATTTCTGCCGGACGTACTCGATGACTTCGCCGCGTCGTTCGAAGCAGAAGTCGACGTCCACGTCAGGCATCGACACGCGTTCCGGATTCAGAAAGCGCTCGAACAGCAGATCGAACTCGAGCGGGCAGACATCGGTAATGCGCAACGCGTACGCCACCAACGAACCCGCCGCTGATCCACGGCCGGGTCCGACGGGAATGCCCCGGTCGCGCGCGGCCTTGATGAAGTCGGCGACGATCAGGAAGTAGCCCGCGTAGCCGGTCTTGGTGATGACGCCCAACTCGTACTCGAGTCGGTCCTTCACCTCGTCGCGAAACGGGTCGCCGTAGCGCACTTTCGCGCCATCGGTCGCCAACTGCACGAGCAGTTCGTTTTCGGACGTCACGCCCTCTGGCAGCGGAAACGACGGGACGTAGTACTTCTTCTCGAACTGCACGTCCACCGAATCCGCGATGGCGAGCGTGTTCGTCAGCAGATCATCGCGTCCGGGAAAGAATGGACGCACTTCATCGGCCGATTTGAAGTACAGGCCATCGTCATAGCGCATGCGATCGCGATCATTGCGATCCTTGCCCAGTCCGATGCACAGCAGCACGTCATGCGCGTCGTGGTCCTCGTGACGCAGGAAGTGCGTGTCGTTGGTGGCGATGGCCGGCAGTCCGAGGTCGTCGGCCAGCGACAGGACCTTGGCATTGAGGGTAGCCTGACCTTCGCTGGTGTGCGCCTGCACTTCCAGGAAGTACCGTCCCTTGAACAGTTCGGCGTACCATGCCGCCGCCTCACGCGCCTCGTCGATCCGGTCGGCCATGAGGTGCGTGGCCACTTCGCCAGCCAGACACGCCGACGAGACAATGATGCCTTCACTGTGCGCCGCCAACAGCTCGCGATCGATACGCGGCTTCGTATAGAAGCCTTCGGTGTACCCCAATGACGAGAGCTTGACCAGATTGCGGTAGCCCTGCAGATCGCGGGCCAGCAGCACAAGATGGTAGTACGGCTTCACCCCTGGGGCTGGTCGACCGCGGGTGCGTCGGTCGGCCGGCGCGACGTACGCTTCCATCCCGATGATGGGCTTCAGACCGGCCTTCTGCGCCTTTTCCTGGAAATCCCAGGCGGCGTGCATGTTACCATGATCCGTAATCGCCAGCGCGGGCTGTTCGTACAGCTTCGCGCGCTTGATCAGATCATCGATACGATTCGCGCCGTCAAGGAGCGAATACTCGGAGTGGCAATGCAGGTGGACGAACGACATGGACCAAGAAAGATAACGTCATGGCGGTTGCTGCGACGGGTGACCGGAGCGGCGACGGCAGTGCTGATTGGCGTGCTCGCGTTGACGCCGACGGGTTGCTATTTGTCGCGCGCCGCATATGAAGAGGCGCGCATTCTGTCCCGTCGCCAGTCCATCGACCGATTGCTGATCGATTCCGGTCGCTCGCGATCCACGTCGGTCACGGCGAACACATCGCCCTCGCTCGATGCCGCGACGCTGGCGAAGCTGCGCCTGGTGTCCGAGGCGCGGACGTTCGCGGTGTCGGCGCTGGAGCTCAAGGCCGGCAAGAGTTTCACCCAATTCAGTCGACTGGATCGCGACACGCTGGTGCTGGTGCTGTCAGCCGCGTACCGCGATCGACTCGAACGCAAGACGTGGTGGTTTCCGGTGGTCGGCACGTTTCCCTACAAGGGGTTCTTCGATTTCGAGGAAGCCAAGCGCACCAGAGACCAACTCTCGCGCGATGGGTTCGATGTGACCCTCGGGCCCTCGTCGGCGTTCAGCACACTGGGCTGGTTCAATGATCCCCTCGTGAGCACCACAATCAAGGCCGACTCGGTCACGCTGGTGAACACGGTGCTGCATGAACTGCTGCACAACACCTTCTTCGCGAAAGGCCGAGTGGCGTTCAACGAGTCGTTCGCCTCGTTCGTGGGCGGTCGCGGCGCGGAAGCGTTCTTCCGAGCCCGCGGTGACACCGCGTTGTTGCGCCGGGCCGAGGAAGACTGGCAAGACGATCTGCGACTGGGCGCGTTCTGGGCCCGCGTGTCGCACGAGATCGACTCGGTCTTCAGCGCGCTGCCGGACAGCGCACGAGTGGAGCGACTCGCCGCGCGCGAAACCGTGTATGCCGCGGCGAAACGGCGATTGGTGGATAGCGTGGGACCGCAGTTGCGCGGATATCCGCCTGGCTGGGCGGAAAAGGTGGTGCTGAATAACGCCGTGCTGCTGTCGCGACGGGTGTATGCGGAAGGGTTGGACGGATTCGACTCGGTGTACGTCGCGGAGGGCGGAGATTTGAAGAAGGCCGTGCAACGGATTGTGGAGCGGGAGAGGCGCTGAGTCGCGACGCGCAAGAGGGATGAGTAATGGAGGGATGAGTAACTGCAGGTAGCGAGCGTGGGAGCGGTGAGCCGGTGAAGGCAGAGCCTACCCTCACCGGCTCACCGCTCCCACGCTCGCTACCTGCTGTTGCTCATCCCTCTTGACCTCTAGTGCGCTTCCCGGGCTCTCGCTTTCGCAACACCGATTTGCGCTGCCCGATCATCATCTTTCGGATTTCGACAATCTCGGTCAGGTGCCAGTCGCCGTCAGCACCGAGCACGTCAAGCTCATGCGCCAGTTCGATTTGTTGCTCCGCTTCGTTGGCGGATGCGATCGCGATGGTCAGATGACGCACGAAGCCAGGATCCGCAAGCGCGGCGCCCTCCGCAATATTCCACGGTATCGAGCTGACTGAACGCAAGAGCTGCGCGCTGAGTCCGGGCGCGAGCTTTCCGCTTGCGCGAAGCGGAGATCGGTAGAGCGAGAGCACGAGGGCGTTGGCGCGTGGCAGCACGGCGAGAGTCTTGGGATTGCGCATTCTGCAAGCTGCAGCAATCGCGAGCGGAATACACAACCCATTTCACGCGCGATGTTGCGCGATGTTGCGGAGCGGGTGAGCGGTGAGCAACTGCAGGTAGCGAGCGTGGGAGCGGTGAGCCGGTGAGGGCAGAGT
>JBEBIR010000007.1:0-24144 GCA_040080315.1 Gemmatimonas sp. | reverse complement strand
CGGCGTCGAAGAATGTCGCGCGCTGCTGTTCGGTACACACGCCGGTGACCGCGACATCCTGATACATCTGACCAAGCCGCTCGATATCGTCATCGCATGCCACCGCTTTCGTGCGGTGCAGTTGGCCGTACAATCGCGTACGCATCACCACGCGCGTGCCCAGCAGGCCGACGCAGGCGATGCGTTCACCGGCGAAGTAGTCATCAAGAGGAGTGACCGCGGACACGAGCGGCAACGAGGAGATGCGCGCAGTCTCGTCGAAACAGAAATGCCCGCCCAGCGATGTGATGCCGACACAGTGCGCCCCGGCAGCTTTCAGTCGGTCGATCAGTTCGGCATAGATAGCGGCCTGCTCGTCGCGACGATCAGCGAGATTGTTCTTTATGAGCGTGTTGACGTCCGCCTGCACGATGGTGAGCTCAAGCGGTGCCCCCAGCTGTCGCATCCGCGCGCAGAGACGCTGGTAGTACACCACCGTCGCCGCGGGTCCGATGCCGCCGATCAATCCGATATGCATGGCATCGCTCCCCCGCGCTTGCCGAGCGGACTATTCAAGGGACTGTTCACTTTCCTGTTGACAGCCAGGCGATCGCCCGCTCGAACAGTTTGGCTTCCTCTTCGATGCGCTCATGGGGTTCGATCGGGCCGCGATACACCTTGCCGTCCCGATCCATGATGCGCATGGCCGACACGGTGAGCTCGGCGCCATCGTTGAGCTTCTGCGGCACGAGACGAAGCGGGGGAATGCCGCACGTAGGCGTTCCGAATACGCGTGCGTCACTGCGACCTTCAAACGCGATCGCGAGCAGTTCGCCAACGCCGGCCGTGCCCCCATCCACCAGCACCGCGATTCTCCGCTTCGTGTTCGTCAATGCGAACTTCCCGATGTCCATCTGCAATTCCTGACCATCAGCCTTGATGGACGACTGGCTGGAGTTGAATGGGACCACCGTGTTGGCGTACTGCATCTTGAACACCGTGCCATCGCCCATGAGCGGCGACAGTCCAACAACAGCGGAGGCCAGTGAGCCCATGAAGTGTCCACGCAAATCGATGATCCAATTCACGGCGCCGTCGGTGTCGCCTTTCTTGAGCGCGGTACGCACAGCCACGGAGGCTTCACGCTCGGCGCGAATGCCTCGATTGGGAACGGGCGCCACCTTGAGGTATCCAACGTCGCCAGAAACCGTCGGCGCGGTGGCCATGGTTCGGAGACATCGCGGTTGATCGGGTCCCACCACCTGGCCCAACGCTGAGCGGTACATCGCCCACGGATCACGGATCTCCGCGAGTGCCACGCGAATGGCTGGATACGCGTCGGTGATCGACTGCGCGCCGGCGGCAGCGGTGAGAGTTTTGGCCTCGACCTGCTTCCAATCCACTTCATCGCGACCGACACGGAACTCCCGCAGCTTGTTGACGAGATGCTGCAGGTATTTCTTGACGTCAGGCGCGATGGCCTTGTCTTGAGCGATGACGGGGCGCGGTGCCATCACCGCGGTGAGCGTCATGAGGCCGGCGAGCAGGAGCCGACGAACGGTCGATCGAGTGGTCATTGCGCGATTTTCGTGTCGAAGGATTTCTGCCGTCCGTCATTATAGTTCCCGTCCGCGATTCGTGCGTGGTCAGGGAGACTCCTGCGGAACGAATCGCGGCGTATATTCGTCGCCATCCCCGCTCCACGAACCCTCCGCATTGAGTTGCCGTAATGAGCACACTCTCAATTTTCGGCTGGATCTTCGTCGCGATTGATTTCATCGCGGCAGCGGGGCTTGCCTTGAGCCGCGACACCGGCGATGCCGCGTCGCGGGGGCTGGGAACGGGTCTGGGCACCGCGCTCGCGGCCCTCGGCGCCGTCGCCGCCCTCCTGCTCTGGGTGGGGCGCGCACCGGAGCGTGCACTGCTCGTGATCGTCGGAAGCGTATTGGCCGCGGCGCCTGTTGCGCTCGCCGTGACGCTGACGGTATCGCGGCAGGGTCTCGGGCTCATTTACCCGTCTATGCGTACTCGAAAGGTCCCGCTCGAGCCGAGCCCGCAGTACGCATACCCCGATGCGGCCGGACGCGAAGCAGCGATCGCACTGGTGATGAATGACTACGCGAAGCTCGATACATTGCTTCGCGCCACGCCGGCCCCAGACCTCTCGGCGCGCGACGAACGCGGTCAGTCACTCGTCGGATTGGCGACCAGCGTCGCCGTCTCGGATGGCGGTAGGTTGGTCGAACTCGACGGACTCAGGCTCCTATTGGCCGCCGGAGCTCGCCCCCGCCCCGACGACTACGGTCGCGACGAGTCGCTCCTCGAGCTGGTGGCTCGTGCGAGAAGCGATCACGCACGCGCCGCACTTGAAATGCTCCTGGACGCTGGTCTCAGCCCGGATGCACCGATGAACGACGGGCGCAGCGTGCTGTTCCACCCCTATCTGAATCCGAACGCTGCGCGCGTGTTGCTCGCGCGAGGTATCGACCGCACGGTACACGACACGCGAGGCGGCGCGACCGATTGGTCGCCGGTCACGTACCAAGCCGATTTGAAAAACTGGGCCGCGGCGCTGGTGCTGCTGGAAGGCGGAGTACCGCAGGATCACGCAACGCCACCGGGCTCCGTCATGGCGCGCGTGATCAAGATCGGTGAGCCGAACATCACCAGCGACGACCGCGCCGACCCGAACTACATCGCGCTCATGGCCCTCGTGAAACGCTAGACGCTCGCGTCCGCAGGCGATCTACTCGCGCAGAATCTTCGCCATCGGCCTGCCCTTCGCCAGCTCATCCACCAGCTTGTCCACGTACCGGATCTTCCGCATGAGCGGGTTTTCGATCTCCTGAATGCGAACGCCGCAGATCACGCCAGTGATCTTGCTGGCATTGGGATGCAGCAACGGCGCCTCGGCGAAGAATGTCTCGAAGTCCTTCCGCTGCTCGATCTGCGCGGCCAGCGCTTTCGGGCTGTAGCCTGTCAGCCAGCAGATGACCTCGTCGACCTCCTGCTTCGTGCGCCCCTTCTTCTCCGCCTTCGTGATGTAGTGCGGATACACGCTGGCAAATGACGTCTTGAAGATGCGGTGATTTTCCATGGGTTCCTCGCGAGTTCCTTGAATGTATTCGACCGTGCATGAGCCGGTTTGGTGCCCGTTTGCGCGTAGTGTCGTGAACCCCCGAACCGCGAGACACGAACCGCGAAACGCGTGCTGGGGACGATCGCAGCACACCGCACGCGGAGACACCCATGTCACGAATCACGCGCCTGTTCACCCTGTTCGCTCTCGCCGCCTGCGGTGGCGGCGGCGACGGCGCGCCGACCAATCCGGCGACCACGCCGGGACCGGTTGCGGTGTCGACAGTGACGGTCACAACGCCGCAGACGAACCTGATTCCTCCGCAAACGGTCCAGTTGGCGATCACTCTGCGAGACGCGTCGTCGAACGTCGTCACCGGACGCACCATTGCGTGGACGTCGTCGTCCCCGCAGGTCGCGACGGTGGGTTCCTCCGGTCTTGTCACCGCCGTCGCCAGCGGTGATGTCACCATCACGGCCAGCAGCGAAGGAAAGAGCGGCACCGTTTCGATCACGATTCTGGGCGACAATGCCGTCGGTGCAACTGGTGGAACGCTCACCTTCGCTGGCGGCACCGTACAGCTGATCGTACCGCCGGGCGCGGTGCCGAACAACACGGCCATCACGGTGACGCCGCAGGCGCAGCCGTCCTCGCCACCACCAAGCGCCGTGCAGTTCGTCGGATCGGTCTACGAGATGGGGCCCGCCGGTACGACGTTCTCCCAGCCTGTCGTCGTGAAAATCCAGTACGCCGCGAACGAACTTCCCGCCTGGGTCATGTCCGGTGACCTGTCACTGCTCCAGACCAACGGCACGCAGTGGATGGGACTCACAGACATCACCCTGGACGCAAGTGCCCGCACCATTTCGGGGCGTACGACCAGTTTCGCGGGTGTCGCGGGAGCTTTGCGCGTTGCGGGCTCGGTGTCGGGCGAATTCACCGCAGGTCCCACCACCGTGGGCATCGGTGCGCAGGCACCGCTCCTGACGCTCACGCCGAGTTCGGGAAGCGTGAATGAGCAGCAGCGGTCGGTGCACTTCTATGCGGGGCTCGCGCCGCGCGGCACCAGCGTGCCGCTGCCGGCCAACACGCCCGCATTGTTGTACCGCTGGTCGACCACCGGACGGAACGGCGCCATCAGCGCGTCGGGCAGCCAGTGGGGCAGCATCAAAGACATGCAGTACACGGCAACCAACTCCGTGCTGAACCAGTTGCAGGGAACGATCGATACGGTGAGGGTGGACGTTCTGCTCAACCCGGCATCCGTGAACAACCCGGCGGCGCAGCGCTTCGTCTCCGCGATAGCGATCATCGATGCCGACCTGCAGGTCACGTACGAAATCACACCGGCGTTGCCGACGATTGGCCCGGGCGCCACGTCGAACCTGCGGCTGCTGATACGGAACCGACAGGGACAATCGCTGGGCCTCTCTCCCGAGCGGGAAGTGTCGTGGGCGAGTTCCGCCGTATTCGGCTTGCTCGGCACCGCTACTCCGCGGCAACTGGATGTTACGTACACCGCACTTTCGCAGTTCGGCGCGCCGCCGCCGCGCGTCGACGACGTCGTAGCCACGGTGACCGAGAAGAAGCGCGACATCGTGCGCACAGTCGTCCCAGGTCCGTTCGGATTCCTAGGGTTCAAGGAGGACACGGTCGATCGTATCCTCACGCACGGCGTGGCGAAGACGTTCGTGGAGGTGAAGGTGCCGTATCAGGTGGTCGTCACACCGAGCGCGCCCACTCTGGCCGCCGGCGCGAACGTCGACCTGACGGTCACTCTCAGTCCGCAGTACACCGGACCGGGACTCGGCTACAAGTACACCAATCCCGGAACGCATGGCACCCTTGATGTGCCCCTGGGCGTGCTCACGAATCGGGCGCAGGTGAAATACACAGCGAACCACAATGGCGCCGGTACGGACGTGGTCCAAGTGGAAGTGTTCTCCGTGACGGCGGGAGTTCCGCTCGAGTCCATCGGCATCGGGCACGCGAGCGTGAAGATCGACTCGGTGAAGCTTGGATGGCGCATCACACAGTTTACCCGCACCGCCATCTCCGGCATCGCGCAGACCGATTGCAACAACTACTGCGACATCTTTTCGCGATTGGAGGCCACGCCGGGCAAGGGGTTCATCTTTGCATTTCCCAATCCAATGGCGACACCGCTCAGCGCATCGCAGCCAACTCCCGGCGCGTACTTGCTGTTCGACGCCATCGGCAACGGGAACGCAGTGACGGACTACTCGCCAACGGGAGCGCTGATGTGGACACTCGCCCACCGGTACAACCAGGCCTTCCCGGGCCATCGAGCGGCCAGCGGAACGTTCACCTATACAGGCGGACCGATTGACGGCGGATTTTCCGGTCAGGCAACGCCGCTTCTGCAGTTCAGCTTCTACGATTTCCGCATGAGTATTAACGCTGTAAAGAACGGTGACGAGCTCACCGGTGATATTGAGGTGGTGGAGTTTCCTGTTGCCACGCCAAGCACCAATTGGGTGACCAAACGGTGGCAATTCCGCGCTACTCGGTTGCCTTAGAAAGCAGCGACTGACAATCGCCGACGCCGCAGCGGCGGCTACGTCGTCTGACTCATTGCGTACCGCGCTCGGAAGGCGACAATTCATGTAGCTGCGGTTGCCGACCCTTCGGGACTCGATGATCGAGACGACGACCGCAGCGACTCTTTCGGAGAGCGCCCCATGTCCGGCCGTCGCCCGTGGTTCTCAGTTGCCCGTCTCGCTATTCCGCTGATCGTGCTGGCAGCCTGTGTGAAGGTCTGGTCGCCGATCACGCGCCCTCCGGGTGCGATGGCACCGGTGGGGCCAGCGGGTGTCGCCGCTTCGAACTCGAGTGCAGCGCCTTCAGGAACAGGAGCCTCCACGCTCAAGGTGCACCTCAACAATCGCCAGCTCTGGATTCTGAATAGCTGGCGCGAGGACACCACAGCACGCCAACTCACCGGCGTCGGCGATCTCTATGGTGTTGATCGCGCAATGATCCGAAGCGGCATGGCCAGCGTCTCGTTCGACAGCATCGCGCTGCTTGAAGCGTACGGATCGCGACAGAAGGGGTCGTTCGGTATTGGACTCCTTTCTGTATGGACTGTCGGCGCGGGCATCCTTACCGGGGCATGTCTGGCCGATCCCAAGTCCTGCTTCGGCTCCTGTCCCACGTTTTACGTGGAGGGTGACACGGGCATCGTGCACGCCGAAGGATTTTCGGGCTCACCGCTGCGCGTGCTTGAGGAGCAGGACGTCGATCATCTTTTCCGTCTTGATCCGCCCGCGGGTCCGTTCGTCATCACAATGCGCAACGAGGCTCTCGAAACCCACGCGGTGCGTCAGGTTCGACTGCATCTCGTCGACCGTCCACCCAACGGCCGTGTGTTCCAGACGTCCGAGGGAACCTTCCGCCCGGCTACACGGATTACGGCGCCGGCACAGTGTGCGAGCGCCAGCGGCAATTGTCGCGCGCACGTGCGTGTGCTGGACGAAGCGGAATGGTCGTCGCGCACCGACTCGACCGACCTTGGCGCGCGTGAGAAGATCGAGTTGACTTTCGCTGCCAACGAGCTTGGTATCGATCGCACGCGTCCTGCCTCGATCGGGCTCGTACTCGGCGGACGCAACACGCTGGTCTCCACATTCCTCTTCTATCAAGCGTTGGCGTTTGCCGGCTCACGAGCCGGAGAGATGCTCGCGGCGATCGAACGCGGCACGAAGGACGACTTGCCGCCCGTCTTCGGCGTACTGCGCGAGATGGCCACGATTCATGTGCAGGTCTCGCAAGGAGACGGACCGTGGCAAGCGGTGGGGGCGTACAGCGAGGCCGGACCCATCGCCACCGACGTGCGCGTGTTGCCCATAGCGCTGTCACCCGGTACCGGTCCCATTCGCGTGCGTCTTGATCTCGCCCAAGGTTTCTGGCGGCTCAATCAGATCGCGATGGCACGACTTGGAGATCCAGTCACTCCCACCACGCTGGAGCCCCTGTCGGTGAAGCATGTGATGACGTCGACGATCAATCCGACATCGGGGGCGGAGATCAATCCGCTCGCCCTGCTTAACGATGCCGAGCACTACCTGATCACGTATCCGGGTGACGAGTACGCCCTCCACTTCGCGCTCCCGGCGCGCGAGAGGAACGCCGCGCGCGAACTGTTTCTGGAGAGCACGGGCTACTATTACGAGTGGATGCGGCAGGAGTGGTTGCCTGAAGAAGACGCCGCGAAGGCCGCGCAACTGCTGTATGCACCGGCAACGGCGCTCAAGGCACTCGCCCCATTGTTCAAGGCGAGAGAAGCGGGCATGGACTCCGTGTTCTGGCGCAGCAGAGTCGGGAGGGTCCGGCCATGACTCGACTCGGTGCGGCAACGTCGATGCTGTTGACGGCGATCACTATCGCGCTGCCCGCTCATGCGCAGCCGTCGTCACCGACGTCGCCTCTGGGTGCGGAGGTGCGCGTGGAGGTGGCCGGTGCACAGCGCCGTACCACTCTGAATGGTGAACTCCTGGCCGTCGATTCCGCTCAGGTGTGGATGCTCGTGGACGAGCGCGCAACGACCGTTTCGCGTGCCAGCGTGACCAGCGTCAAGGTGCGCGCACACAAGTTCGGCGGAAAGCGTGCGCTGCTGTTCGGCCTCATGGGCGGCATCGTCAGTGGCGTCGGAATGGCCGCTGCCTGCAACTCGGTGGAAGACGCGACGGGATGCGGCGCGTTTGTGTTCGCGTGGGAGGGAGTCTGGCTGCTCATCACAGCGATCTCCGCGGCGTTCATGGAGGGGAACAGTTGGGACCGACTCCCGCTGGCCAACTGGTCACGCATTGCCAACTACGCGCGTTATCCGCAGGGCGCACCACCTTCGCTGACCGCCGAGGCCTACGTCGAGAAACGGTGACGAAGACTGCAGCGTAGCCTCTGGCGAAGCAACGGCCGGCGGTTACTGTGGAGGCGACGAAAGCTTGAAGGCGGGTGGACGTATCTCGGCGAGGCAGTCGGTGTTAAGCGCTTTCGGATTGGGCTCCGCCAGGAATCGCGCAAAGAGGGTGTCGAGACACGCGCCTCCCTGTAGCCCGGCCAACTCATGAGACAAATGCGGCACCACGACGTGACGACTATTTGACAGTCCTGCGGCCGCCAACTGACCCCAGCGCGGTGGCGTGATGGGATCCATTGTGCCGGAGATGATGAGGGTCGGAACGCTCGATACGACGGTCGCCGTGGTTGTCGAATCTGCGCGCGGCACGCGCCATCGAATGCACGCCTCATGGTACTCGAGAGCGCGCTCAGCGCTCATGAACGATCCCTGCGATGCCGTCCTGAGCGCGTCAGGCGTACTGTGAAGTACTTCCTCGCCGCACACGACTGACAGATGCATCGCGTTGTAGTAGCGGCGGCGCGGCGGGCGCGTGGCGACGTCGAGTTCGCGCAGCGGACCGTAGTCGCCCTGCGCAGCCGCGTGAATGACGAAGGGGAGTTGACGTGCCCGGTCGGGAGAGGCGAGCGCGCTCCATATCGCCTGTGCTACCCCCGCATGTGTGATCGCGGTGTGCACGTCGCGTTCCGTAGTCGGATCTCGCAGGGTGAGCGGAACCGGAGCCGTATCGAGTCGCGCAAGGAGCGCACGCAGCTCCTCGGCGATCGCTGGGAATGCCTGCTGACACGCGGGTTCCGCAAGACAATCGTCGATGAGAAGGTCGAGCGCGGACTGACCGTCGCGCGCGTAGAACAGCGGGCGTTGAAAGTTCGGTGGTACCACGCCCCAGAGCATCGCACTTCGTGCATGCGCGGGATACCGCCGCAGGTACTCGAGGGCAACGCGCGTGCCATACGACGAACCGAACAAGTTCAACGCTCCGTAGCCGAGAGATTGGCGTACTGCCTCCAGGTCATCAGCCGCGTCGGCCGATGTGTAATGGGCAAGATTGGCCTGCGTCTCGAGACGAACGCGACACTGGTCGACGGCGGCCGCGGGAAAGCGTGGCGGCAGTGAGGAGAGTTGATGAAGCGCGAGCTCCTGGCAGTACAACGGATTGGAGCCCCCGGTGCCACGCTGGTCCACGAGCAGCACGTCGTGCGTCTGTCGGATGTATGCAAGCTCTTCGACGAACTGGCGTGCGAAGTCGGACGCCGCATTGCCGGGACCACCCACGAGTTCCACCCACGGATCGTTGGCGGCCGCTCGATGTAGCGCGGGCACGACGACCACGCGCAAAACGATCGCGCGTGTGCCCGCCAATCCGCGCACTTCGGGAACGCGAACCTCGGCGCATTGAAGTGGCTCCGCGATACCGGCCAACCGGCAGGGGAGCAGAGACGCGCGCTCCACGTGCACGCGATCCGCCTTGCGGCATCCAGTCGCTGCGACCAGGAGCAGGGTGAGCAGACAGGACACGGGCCGGAGAGTCGTCACGATTCGGTAATGTGAATGCGCGCAGCACGTCCCGCCAATGCCCGCCTTCGGCCAGCAGCACCACCCGCTGGACTGGCGTCGCGCGAGTTGGGCACACAGACTGTCCGACTCGGCGTCCCAGCGCCAATTTCCGTGCGCGCATCTCCGCGCCCCCGCCCCCGCCCGTGCCGCCACGAGTTTGCCGATGTCGCTTGATCTACGCTACGTCCTCCGCTCCCTGTCGCGCGCCAAAGGCTTTGCGATCGCGGTCGTGCTCACGTTGGGCCTCGGGATCGGTGCCAACACCGCGATCTTCTCGGCGGTGCGTGGTGTCTTCCTGAAGCCGTTGCCGCACGCCGATGGCGATCGGCTCATGTACTTGCGACATCATACGACGAATCAGGAACTGGCGAACGTTGGGTTTTCCGTGCCGGAGATCAACGACTTCCGTGAGCAGTCGCGCACGATGCAGCAGATCGCCGAGTACTCGCCGCTGGGCCTGTCATTGATTGAGGAGGCGGAGACCTCGCAGATCGATGTCGGACTGGTGACGGGAAATTATCTGAGTGTGATGGGACTCAAGCCGATCATGGGCCGCGCGTTCGCGTCGACCGATGACGGAGCCGGGGCGGCGCCGGTGATCCTGCTCGGCCACGCCTATTGGATGACGCATTTCGCCGGCGATCCGAAGATCGTTGGCAAGTCCATGCGCATCAGCAAGCGCCCGGTCGAAGTGATCGGGGTGCTCGAACCGGCGCCGTTTTTCCCCGGTCGGATCGATGCGCTGATGAACATGTCGATCAGCGAACATCATGTGAGCGCGATGATGGTGCAGGGGCGGACGCACCGGATGACGGAGATGATCGCGCGACTCGCGCCCGGCGCGACGGTCGAACAGGCACGCCAGGAGATCGCGGGGATCACGCAGCGGCGAAATGGGCAGTATCCGGAGGCCTACGAGAAGACGTGGGGATACACGGTCGAGCTGACACCGTTCAAGGAGATACTTGGGCGCGATGCGCGGCTCATGTTGTGGATGCTGATGGGAGTGGCGGCGCTCGTGCTGGTCATCGCGTGCGCCAATGTGGCGAACCTGACACTGATGCGTGGTGTGCGTCGCGAACACGAAATGACGGTGCGCGCGGCCTTGGGTGCCGGCGCGTCGCGACTGCGAAAGCTGTTGTTGGTGGAGAATCTTGTGCTGGCCGGCGGTGGCGCCGTACTCGGACTGCTCGTAGCCATAGCCGGTGTTGGCACGTTGTCACGGTTCGTCGCGCGATTCTCTCCACGCGCCGATGAAATCCACGTCGATTGGATGGTGCTGACGTTTACCGCGCTCCTTGCCGTGCTCATCGCGCTGCTGTTGTCGTTTGCGCCGCGGGTTGGCTCTGAACATTCGCTGGGTGCCGGTCTGGCCGCGGGTAGCGTCAAGACCAGTGGTGGCGCACGTCGCAAGCGGTTGCAACAGGCGCTCGTGATCACGCAGGTGGCCGTGTCGGTCGTGCTGTTGTCTGGCGCCGGACTGCTGGTGCGCTCCATGCAGCGCCTCGCAGCGGTCGATCCCGGGCTCAATCCGAAGAACGTGCTCACGATGGAAGTGCCTTTTGACTTCACGGCCGTCACCGACTTTGCCAAGGCTGGCCAGCGCTACGAGGAAATGCAGCGTCAGCTGTCGACGCTGCCGGGTGTCGAGTTGGTTGGCGTTGGGTCCACCGTTCCGCTGCGCGCGAGCCAGATTCTCCTTGAGATGAAGGCCGAGGCACGCACGCTCGACAACGGTCCGAACCCGTCGGCGGAATATCGCACGGCCGATCCAGGCTACTTTCGCGCCGCCGGCATTCCGTTGCTCAAGGGACGCGACTTCACGGCGGCGGACCGTGCATCTGGCGAGAAGGTGGTGATACTCAACAAGACGCTGGCCGATCGCCTGTTTTCAACCGACAATCCGATTGGTCGTCGCGTGGCGTGGACCGGTGATGTCCTGCGCTTCATCGGTGTCTCCGGCGATTGGCGCACCGTCGTCGGCGTCGTGAGCGATACAAAGGACGGCGGACTCGATGCGAAGCCGTTGGCCGTGTCGTTCCTTCCGGTGGCGCAGGCCGAATTCCCTCCGGGCGGGTTGGTGATGCGGACCGCGGTCGACCCCACAGGATTGTCCACAGCAGCGCGGGCGATCGTGCGATCAGTCGCACCCGATCAACTGATCAAGAATGTCTTGTCGCTGGAAGCGGTGCGCGACGAAAGCGTCGGGCCGCGTCGGCTCAACGCGCTGCTGCTGGGCGGATTTGGTATTCTCGCGCTGGTGATCGCATCGATCGGGATCGCCGCGGTGCTGGCGTTCAACGTGAGTGCGCGCACCAACGAGATCGGCATCCGGATGGCGCTTGGTGCCGCACCGTCGCGAGTGACGGCGATGATCCTCACGGAAGGCGGCCTGCTGGTGGGGCTCGGACTTGCCGCCGGTGTGGCGGGCTCGCTGGCGCTGTCGCGCTCCATCGAAGGGCTGCTGTTCGGCGTCGCGTCACGCGATCCGTTCACGTTGATCGTTGTCGTGTTGACGATGACGACGATCGGGTTGGTGGCGTGCTGGGTGCCGGCCGCGCGGGCGAGTCGGATCGATCCGAGTGATGCGTTGCGGGCGAACTGATAGAAGTGCCGCACGACCGCTGAGGCGAACACCCGGAATGTTGCCCTGCGCGCGCGCAATGCTCGCCGGCAAGGTTCACGCGAGCGGCTTCAGGACCATCCTGCCGTATGCAATGAACGCCATGAGGAGGCCCAGCACGCCGCTCATGATGGTGGGCGCGATCTCGCGGTACTGAATGTGCACCCACACGAACACGATGCTCTCGATCGCCAGGACCGCGGCGGCCACCACTGTGAGTGTCGGCTTCCAGTGGAAGACGCCGGGAACGATCAGCCCGACCGTGCAGACAAGTTCGACGATGCCGAGGGCCGTCCAGGCTTCCCGCGGCAGGGCACCAAAGGACGCGACCCCCTCGCTGATCTTGTCGAACATGAAGACCTTCATGACGCCCGACGCTCCGTACAGGAGCGCGGCGAGGACTTGCAGGACCCACAACAGTATGTTCACCGTGCGTCCTCCCCGTTTCTGCGTTGGTACAAGTCGCGCGATCAACCCGAACGTATTGCCTGGCGTTCTCGGTGTCCATGTGCCCCACTCCGTCCTTAACCCACGGGCCCCAAACGTGCGCGCGCCCACACTGCCGATTGGAGCGCTTTCCGGAAGATCACAGTTTTGCGATTTCTTCGAGAGTCGATCGAATGGAACGGGGTCGCGGTAGGTTCCGCCGAAGCCTCCATCTTCTATCCTCCACGCCTGGCTCGCCAAAAGTCGCATGTCCAACCAGAAACAATGACCGAACCGCTCCCCTCGTTCCGTCATCACCCGGATCCCATCCGCAGCGGAAGTGTCGTGCCGTCTGACACCACCTGCCGAGCATGCAATACGGCCCGTGGCTATGCCTACGCCGGGCCCGTCTTCAGCGAGACGGATGACCTCGACGACGCGCTCTGCCCGTGGTGCATCGCCGATGGCAAGGCGCACCGCAAGTTCGACGCAACATTCTTCGATTCCGACGGGGTCGACGACGCCGTGCCAGCAGAGGTCGTTTCCACAATCACGGAGCGCACACCCGGCTTTCACACGTGGCAGTCAGGTCGATGGCCCGCCTGCTGCAACGATGCCGCGGCGTTCCTGATGCCATTTGGTATCGTCGATTTGCGCGCATCCCATCGCGAACTCGAGGGATTCGTGCTCAGTCACATTATCTACGAACTCGGCATTTCCGGCGGTGGCGCAACACGACTGTTGAATGCCCTGCATCGCGACCAGAGCCCCACAGGCTACCTGTTCCAATGCCCAACCTGCGACACGTATCACGTACACATCGACCAGCACTGACAACGCGGATTAGTTCTTCGCTGGAAGAGTCCCGACGAAGGCCAAACCTGCCTGCACCCAGTGGCCCAACTCCTCGTCGCGCTCGATCCCCGATGCATCGACGTACACGTAGCCACGCATCGGCCGGCCGGTGAAGTCCATCTCGCGCACATGTGGCTGCTGCAGCGACTCTGCGTACGCGGCCGGGCCAACGCGCACCATCAGCATGCCCTTCGCGATGCCGACAAACATATGCCCGCGGAACATGAAGGCGATTCCGCCAAACATCTTCCGCTCGGTAACGCGCGTCAGGCCCAGTGCCTCGCGTATGCGTTGTGCCAAGCCTTCATCAATCGCCATGCTCGTGTACCCCGGAGACTACCATGATTGCCTGGATCATCGCTGCCGAGCCACGTACTGCCGCGACTCGTTCAATGCAGGTTGTCGCGTCCCGCCATCAGCAACGTCAAGAAGTTCTTGATAGTAGCGGCGCGCTCGGGCGGAATCACCGCCAGCCCGCGCGGCCCGCGCGGCGCCCAGCAGGCTGTTGAAGCGCCGAGGATAAAATTGCAGAGAGCTTTGGTACGCTACGAGTGCTTCCGTCGACTGTTTCTGCTCCAAAAAAAGGTCTCCCAGGAGCTCGTAGGCGGGAAGTGTTGGTCCTGGCGTGACGGCGTGTTTCGGCGTGGAAGTCTCAAGGGCAACGGCCTCTCGCATCAGCGTAACGCCGGATGCCTTTCGCCCCTCCACGTGGGCGAGCCAGGCCGTGAGCTCGAGACGGAGCACTTGTATGTTGCGAGCAAACAAGTCCTCGCCAGCTTTGCGGGTGGCAACTTCGAGCTCGTCGAGACGCGCGGCCGCTGCTCTCGCTTCGTCGATCTTACCCAGGTGCGCCGCGCCCAGACCGTGCGCGAACTGCGCGATGGCCTCCGGCCAGGTGAAACGATCCCACTCAAGCGTGGCGGGCTCACGGGGCATCAGCAGCGCGGCCTCATCCCAGGCGCGTCGCTCCAATACGTAACGGGCTTGTGTTGACGCCAGATGAAATGCGGTCTTGAACGTCGGTTCCAAACGGTCCGTGGCAAGCAGCCGCTTGAGCTGTGCAGCGGCTTTGTCGTCAGAGCCTGTTTGAAGATGGGCATACACGAGGTACTCAATCGCGTGCGGGAATTCATCCCAAACGAATTCTCGATGTTCCCCGGCCGGATACTCCAAGGCCGCCTCCGCCGCCCGCAGGTTTCCCTGCACCACCGCGTTCCAGTCGCCGAGGCGCGTGTAGATGTGCGTGGGCATGTGAAGCGCGTGCGGATTGCGCGGTGCGACCGCTTCGTACGTGCGAGTGATCTCCAGCGATTCCCGTTCGCGCCCAGGTACGTCGTTGGCGTGAACGAAATAGTGCATGGCACCTGGATGGTTCGGAGCGCGCTGGTGCACGCGAAGGAGAATTTCGGCAGCACGGTCGGCATGCCTGCGCGAAATGGTATCCGCAGGGGCCGTCGCCAAAAGCGCCAGGGCGTAGAACGTGGCGGCCTCGGCATCATCCGGGAACGAAGCGTAGACCACTGACATAGCCTGTTCCCATCGGCGGATGCGAAGCCAGTAATCCGACGCCGAAGGTTCGAGGAAGAACGCCTCGGCCGTTGCCACGAACAATCGCTCACGCTCCGTTGGCGGCTGAAGAGCCTTGGCTTTTTGTACGGCCTCCCATCCCCGCTGGCGCGCCTCGGGTCGCGGGCGTGTCGGCCAGAGCGGCTGAAACAGCGTCATCGCGATACCCCACTGCGCCATCGCGCACGTGGGATCTTCCGTCGCGACCCGCTCGAACGCCTCGCGCGCTTGTGGATACGTCATGTGATGCAGGAGGGCGACCGCGCGATTGAAATCCAGTTGGGCCTTGCTGGAGCAGGTGACGGGAAACTCAACCGTACCCAGGTCGTGACCGTCGTGTTGTTGCACACGGTCTCCAGGTTTCTCTGCGCAACCGCTAAGCAGGACCACAATCCCGCTGGCAACGAGGCATGCGAAACCCACACGGCCAATCGGCCTTGCAGAGCTACCCGATTCCCGCACGGGGACTTGGTCGCTGCCAGCTCTTTCCATTCGCAACAATGTTAGCCGGCGCGGGCCGCTACCAACGGCCGTGCAAGTTCGTCATTGCTCATGAATCGCCACCGTCGTGTGCACACAGGCATGGATGTTGATGCCGGCAATCAAAACGTGGCGCGCATCAAGTGTTGGGACTACTCACTACACAGGATCAGCGCACCCTGCGCCTGCTGTAGCCTGCACAGAAATGCGTCGACCGCCGAGGGAAGTACTGCACCGGACTCCCACGAAACGGTTCGCCGCCGGCCGTTCTGCACGATATGCAGGACGTGCGTGGTCACATCAGGCGGCACACTACCGGTGCGGTGATACTCTCGATGCACCGCCCTGAAGTCGGCACGTCGCGCCCGTTCGAACACGGGAACCCGCATGAATGACTCCACCGTACGAATGTCGGTTCGCATGCTGCTCCCGTCGCACACCCCGGACGTCGCGCTTACCGGGCCGCACTGACTCTGGCTCCAGCGACCGCGGGCCGAGTCGAGCTGCATAGAGTCCAGCATTCTTTGCCCGCCAGCAATGGAGTTCGTGACGTACACGATCTCGCCGGGGACACCGCTCGCGTCCGTGAGAAGGTCGTCTCCGGCAATCGATTCGGTACGACAGGCCAGCGCGAGTGAACACAGTCCGACTGGGACGAGCAGGCGGATCCTGTCCCACATGGAATGACGCGTCGACGGATTCATACCTGAATTAACACTCCAGTCGGATGATAGGTCACGTCCAATCAACGTCACCGCTTTGACCTCAACAATGACTTGCTCCTCCACCAACAGATCCAGGCGATAGCTCACATCCAAACGCACCGACTCGTACACGATCGGCAGTGGCACCTGCACTTGACGCCGCATCTTGACGCCCTGCGAGACGCGCATAAGTTCAGACTAGACCGAACGGTCTAATACCTTCCTCCATCAAACTGGAGAGTCAATATGCGAGTAGCCCGAGAGCAGGTGGATGTCCGGATGGCGATCCCCGGCGTCGTGATCCGGCAGCGGAAAAACTTCGGCAACGTGCGTGGATTCGACCGCATCAGCGGTGAATACTTCACCCTCGCCGCTGGCGTGGACACGACCGAGCTTTTCAAGGGGCTTGATCATGATCTCTGCCAATGCCCCCACTGGGGCTACGTGCTGAGCGGTGCGATCACAACCACCGACGAGGACGGCGTGGAGGAGACGGTTCGCGCCAACGACTTGTTCCATTGGCCCGCCGGACACAACGTCCGCGTCGACGCCGACGCGGAGATCGTGATGTTCAGCCCCGAGCACGAACACAGTCTCGTGATCGACCACATGATCAACAAGGTCTCCACCTGACGAACGCCACCAAGCAGCGCCTGCTCGACGTCGGCCTCGCCATGCTCCTCGAGCATGGATACCACGGTCTGGGAATCCAGGCCGTGCTCGAGGCTGCGCGCGCACCAAAGGGTTCGTTCTATCACCACTTCAAAGACAAAGAGGACTTCGCCCTTCAAGTCATTGACCAATACATGGTTGGTGTCCATGCGGGGCTTGACGCCTGTCTCGGATCAACCGATCGACCCCCGCTGGCTCGCGTGCGCTCTTTCTTTGAGATGACTCAACAAGCGTACGAGCGCGAGGGCTACCTCGGCTGCCTACTCGGCGGACTGGGTCAGGAGCTATCCGGTGCCAACGAGATCTTTCGTCTCCGCATCGAGCAGTGTCTCTCGCAAATCGCCGAGCGGACCGGCGCATGTCTCGAGGAAGCGCGCGATGCGGGCGACATCCCGGCCAACACCGACACCAGGCGATTGGCGAGCCTGCTCGTGGATTGTTGGGAGGGTGCTGCGTTGCGGAGCCGGTTGCGCGGCGAGCCAAGCTCGCTCACGGAGATGCTCGACTTCTTCTTCCGATCGGCGACTGCACCAGTCTGAAATGCTCCCGTGTGCGGCCTACCGGCCTAGCACCCACGTCGATAGTCGAAAGAATCTGGACCGGGCGTGGGGCGCCTCGACGGCGCGAGTCTAACCCCGGGTCCGTCGATGAGTGAAATGGCCGACCGGCTCTACTCGAGTTGCTTCCTGAAATCCTGAAGTTGCTGCCGCATGTCGTCAATCTCACTCCGTAATTCGGCGACAATCTGCTCCAGCACGGCAATTCGTTCATCACTCGGCTGACGCGTCACCGTCGGTGTCGTAGCGTGGGCGTCAGAGTCGTCTGCAGCAACCGCGCCTGACAGCAGATGTGCAAACCGCACTTCCTTCTGCCCCGCCCTCCGCGGCAATCGACCTACCAGCGGATCCTTTTCGCGTTCGATCAACGCGTTGAGCGTGGTCTCGACCTCGGCAAGACTTTCGAACTTCGCCAATCGTTCCGTCCGCATCCGAAGCTCACCGATGGTGTTCGGCCCGCGCAGCAACAACACGCACATCAGACCAAGTTCGTTTGACGACAGATCAAGTGTGTCGGTCGCGATATGTTCGTACTTGGTCACGCGCGAATCACTGCGCTGTATAGCGCGCACGAGGGACGCGCGTCGAAGGCGCTGAATTGCCGCAAGCGCGGTTTCCTCGTCGTACGCGACAACCGGATGCCGGTTCGACGACTGATTGCACGCTGCAATCAAGGCGTTCAACGACAGCGGATAGTTATCCGGCGTGGCGACCTGCTTTTCGATGAGTGCGCCAAGGACGCGCACGTCGGCGTCAGTCAGATATTGATCCATTCCAACAATTTAGAGTGGCGGAAGAATCTCGCCCGGATGAGGCGGATTGCATACGCACGGTTATCCAGCGCCCCACTTCTGAAGCAAGAGTCGCGGAGCCGCCTTGTCGGGCCACACGACATCGCTACTTCGCCCGCTGCAGTACCACGGCGTGTTGGCGAGTTTGTCTTCTACAAATGGCAACGTCGTGTCATCCCATCGGCCGTTGTCGAGATAATACGGGATCGATTTCGCGGTATCGACCAGCACACCCAGCACGGAGCGATCGCGCGTTGGCGCTATACACGTGGTGTCCATCGCGCGCAGTTCGGCTTCGATCAGGCGCGCGCCGACCCCGAGCCGCCGCAAGACCGTTCCAACCAGACCGGGCAAGCGATCGGGAAGCGAGCGCACGTCGCGCGCGGGAATCAGCAAAGGCAGCAACGCATGAGCACTCAACAACAGAAGCAGTGGACGACGATCGACAACAATCTTATTGATGTACCAATCGCCAAGCGCGGTCTCCGACTCTCCAACACTGCCCGTGGTGAGTGGTAGCAAAGCTCGCAACTTTTGCGTCGGACGAAGGACGACCATAGCTCGATAGTTGCGCGCTCAACGCCAGGACTGTTCGCGGCACGGATCAGTCCCGCATCCAGAGTCAGGAGCGGAGACCGCTGCACTGCACAGATGAGCAGATACGCATCCTAATACATCGAGTGTTCGGCCGCCGAGTGATCGTGCTATCGTGGGTCACCCCGCGAGCGGTTGCGTCGGACCATCACCGAGCGAAACCACGATTCGATCGGCGGCGTATGTCCGGCCATGGAGACCCTCGCCCAGGACGTGAGATTTGCCGTCCGCAGTCTCGCCAAATCACGCGGCTTCGCCCTGGTCGCGATCATCACGCTCGCCCTCGGAATCGGCGTCAACAGCGCGGTCTTCAGCGTCGTCAACGCCATCCTCTACCGACCGCTCCCCGTGCATGCCCCCACGGAACTTGTGGAGCTCTACGGCAAGCAGGAGGCCGAGACCAGCTACGGCACGCACTCGTATCTCAACTACCTGTCGTACCGTGAGGCGAACACCACCCTCTCTGACCTGATCGCCTACAGCAACTTCATGGCGAACCTCGTCGTCGAGGGAAGTTCACAGCTCGCGGTCGGCGAGCTGGTCTCAGACAACTACTTCACCGGCCTTGGGGTGCGCCCTGCCCTCGGACGGTTCTTCACACCCGAAGAGGCCGCGCCGATCGGCGGCGCCACCTACGTCGTGCTCAGCGATCGTTTCTGGCGCTCGCGCTTCAACGCCGCGCCCAATGTCGTCGGCAAGACACTCCGCATGAACGGCACGATCTATACAGTGGTTGGCGTCGCGGATCCCTCATTCGGCGGCATGATCCCCGGCGCCACGAGCCAGATGTGGATCCCGGTGACAATGGCCGAGCAGGTCGAGCCGTTCGGCAATCAGCGCGTGCCGGCGTTGACGCCGGGGACCACGCGCTTTGACCGTCGCGGTGTGCACTGGATGTCCATGAAGGGCCGCATGAAGCCGGGCATCACACCACAGCAAGTGCAAGCCGAGTTCGAAGGGATACTCGGCCGTCTTGCTGCCGAGTATCCAGTGATGCTCGGGAAGGAGCGGATCGCGACCTTCGCTACGACCGACGTGCGCATCAATCCGGCCGCCGATCGGTACCTGGAGCCGGCAGGGATGCTGTTGATCGCCGCCGTGGGCCTCGTGCTGCTCGTGGCCTGCGCGAATCTTGCCAACCTCATGCTTGCACGCGCCGCAGGCCGCGGACATGAGATCGCGCTGCGTGTTGCACTCGGCGCCACGCGCTTACGAATCGCGCGACAACTGGTGACTGAGAGTCTCGTGCTGGCGCTCGTCGGCGGCGCGCTGGCGTTCCCTCTCGCGGCGGGTCTCACCGCCGTCGTCAGCCGCATCAAACCGCCGCTGCCGATCGACATCGGACTCTCCATTTCGCCTGACTGGCGCGTGATGCTGTACACGTTGCTGATCGCCATCGGCACCGGCATTGCGTTCGGACTCGTGCCGGCGATCCGTGCCTCGCGCCCCGATCTCGTCCCGGCGCTCAAGGAGGGCGCGAACGATGGCACGCGCGGTCGCTTCCGTCTGCGTGATGCGCTCGTCGTCGCACAGATGGCGGTCTCGCTGGTGCTCATCGTCGTCGGCGCGCTCTTTGTTCGCAGTCTCTCCGCCGCCGCTGATGTGCCGCTCGGCTACGACGCGGGACGCATCGGATTCCTCACAGTGCCGCTCGAATTCATCGGCTACGACGACAAGCGCGGCGGTGTGCTGATGGAACAGGCTCGTCAGCGACTCGCCGACGTGCCGGGAGTGCAAGCGGTCTCGCTCACAAGTCGGCTTCCGCTCTCGCTCAACAACAACAACTTTGGGATTCGTGTCGTCGGCCGGGAAGATGATCGGCCGTACACCATTGATGGCGCGTACGTGGATGAGCACTATCTCAACGCGATGTCGCTGACACTCCTCGCGGGCCGAGCGATCGTGTCGGCCGACCGGGAAGAGTCCCCGCGCGTCATGGTGATCACACGCGCCATGGCCCAGCGCTTCTGGCCCGGCGCGCCGGAGAACGCAGTCGGGCGTCAAGTGCGAACGCGTGCGGATGGCCCGATGTATCAGATCGTCGGCGTGGTCGCGGACCACACGGTGGACACACCAGGAGAGCCGGCCAAGTCGTACGTGTTGCTGCCGCTCGAGCGGGACCTCAACTACGGCAACTATATCATCCGCACTGCGACGCCAGCGGCCGGGATGATCACGACGTTCGAGCGCGAGGTGCGCGAACTCGAGCCCGACGCGGTCTTCATGGATCGTGGCACGTTCCGTGAGCTCGCCGACCACAAACTTTTCCCGGTTCGGGCGGGCGCTTGGCTGATTGGCGCCTGTGGTCTGTTGGCGTTGCTCGTGGCGGCCGTCGGTCTCTATGGTGTGATTGCCTACTCGGTGAACCGTCGTGTACGTGAGCTCGGCATTCGAGCCGCGCTAGGCGCGGAGCCGGCGTTGATCGTGCGCATGGTGATCCGCGAGGGCATGTTGTTGGTGGGCATCGGCGCAGCGCTCGGCGCGGTGATGGCGTTCGGGGCGGCCAAGGTGCTCTCCGGCGTGCTGTTCGTCGCACCGTTCGATCCGGTGAGCTTTGCGCTGGCGACGGGGGTGCTGGCGAGTGCGGCGTTGCTCGCGAATGCCGTGCCGGCGTGGAGAGCTTCGCGCGTGGATCCGATGCTCGCGCTGCGATCTAGCTAGTCTGAGGCCAACACCCCCCGACGCACGGCACAAATCCCGCGCGGTCTGTTACGCGGCCCCGCGACGGCGCGGGCGATGCAACGCTTCGACAACGGCCGCAGGATTGTGAGCGGCCACCTGCAACAGCGCGAGCGCCGGTCCTTCAGGTGTCCGGCGCCCCTGCTCCCAATTCCGCAGCGTCGCGACGCTAACGCCGATCATCAAGGCGAATTCCGCTTGGGACTGCCCGAGATCCGCGCGCACCGCCTTCACATCCGCCGGCTTGAACGTGCGTGAACGCGACGGTTTGCGTTCTCCGCGGCGGATCTCGCCAAGCTGACGTACACTGGTCAGCAGTTCCTCAAATGCGTCGGCTTTCACCTGAACTCCTCGCGCACCACGCGGGCCAGCGTGCGGATCTGTTTCGGCGACAAATCGCCGTGCTCGTTCTTCGCGTACAAGTACACCATATAGCACAGGTCGTCAGCGACGGCCCAGTAGTAGATCGTGCGAACGCCGCCGCGCGTCCCGCGCCCCTCAGCTCCCCAGCGCAACTTGCGCAGGCCCGCACCGCCCGGAATCACCGTCCCCTGCGCAGGACGAAGACTCAACGCCACCTGCAGTGCGCGATACTGCTCGTCATCAAGATGCCGGCGGAGACTGGACGTGAAGACTGCCGACTCAATGAAGCGCATGGGAACTATAAGCCATTGGCGTAGTCATCGCCAGCACCGCTGAGTGCGATCGTGGAGTGCGCTGCAACCGGGTGACGCATCATTCGTCACCATCGCAAATCGGCTACGCCGATGCAACGATCATTCTATTGCTGCGCAGCGTTAAGCCTCCGCTGCGAGCGTTCAGGCAATTGCGAGCAGTGGCGACAGAGCGCGTTAATTGAGATGCATGGATGCAGCGCCTTAGAGATTGCCGCGAGACAGCTCAGGCCAGATGGTGACAATCGCGATGACACCGATCGCCGTCACCACCAGCGGCGTCATTGGCGCCCGCTGACCGAAGGCTGACAGGACGTAGGGCGCCACGAAAGTTATGAGCGCCATGATGGCGCCACCGCGCTTGCGACGCCACACGGCTTCGCCAATCAGCAGATTGGAGACGCACTGTATCACTCCAATGACAGGTCCCCATGGATTGCGTGAAAGCGTCGCGCGCACAACTTCGTTGCCTAACGCGCCGGCGGCGAGGAATCCGCCCCACAGCACCAGTCCGAGCACGCCGGTCACCTGGAAGTACCGCGTCACTACAACGAGCCGGTTTGACCGGTATTCGGTGCTTGGCAGCATGATTTGGTGATGGTTGGGTGAAGTGGAGTGCGTGGTGAGCAGCGCGCGTTCCAAGTCATCACCGTCTTCAAGGCGGCGCTAGTGCCCGATCAACCTCTTGTGAGGCGAAGAGCATCGAAGCGAGCACCACTACGGCAGCGACCTTCTGCGCGATGACCTGAGCGACCAGGCCGTGAGCCGATGTCGCACTTGGGCCACAGTCCAGGAACACCGCGTAACCCGCGAGGAGTAGCGCCGTGACGACCCACGCAGTCCCCAACCTGGGCCGCAGGCCCGGCGAGCGAAACGAGGCGACTGCCAGGAATCCGGCTACGGCCGGCATGCTCCGAAAGGCCCACAGGGCTAGCGATGCGTGTACGGACATGTCTCGGTTCTCGGGCGTCACCGCGACACCGGCAAAGGCCACACAGACGAACACGCCGCACAGGACAGCGGCACCCGCCCAGCGCCGAGCGGCAGAATGTTCGGACAGTCGATGGGCGATTTGTACGAGGGCGTGTCCAAGGCCGACGACGAGCAGGAGGAGACTGAGGACGAAGAGACCGGCGCCGAGTCGGTTAGGGCGATGATCGTAGGCCACCGTCATGCCGAGATCGCTCAGGAAGTTCTCCGACAGGGAATAGCCGCTCGTCGTTGGGTCGAGTGGCGTCCCACCCGGATACCGGATCATCGCGCCGACGCTGAGAGCGAAGGCGACGCCCACCGTCCATCGCGTGCGCGCAGTGAGACTGGACGACATGTGGTGTCTACCGACTCTGAGAAGCGACGGGTGTACGGAACTAGCGAACGCGCAGGCCAATCATCCAGGGAAGGATCGTCAATCGATCGCCGCGATATTGCGGTACCACGACCCACCTCACACCCGCAACGAGTCCCACGGTGTCAAATGCGTATGCAGTAATGTCAGTTTGAGCGATCGCCGCGCCAGCGTGCGTGCCATCCGCCGTGTAGGCACCGGCGCCGACTCCGAAACGCAGGTCAACACGTGATGCCAGTGTAGTTGCCACCCCAAGGACCGCAGTGGCGCCAATCAATTCCGGATACGGTTTGACGCATGCGCCGCGGGCATTCAACTGACACCCGACGCCACGAATGAGGCCGAGCGAGAGCCCATCCAACGACAACTCGCCGAAAGGATTCCACCCGGTGGCACTCTGGAATCGTGTGCTCACTGCCACACGAGCTCCCCCAATGCTTCGACTGCGATACTCGCCACCCTTCCCGAACCCTGCACCGACGGTTGCGTCGAGGGTAAGGCGGATGCGTTGCTGCGCTCCGGCGCTCGCAGCAATTGCGACCAGTGCGATTGCACCGGTCAAGAGCGAAAGAATTCGCACGGCTACGTAAGAACGAGAAAGGTGACGCCTCAAGCTCGAAGGCTGTGGTCCTCATGAATGACGCCCAATTCGCTCCATTCGTTGAGCGGATGGTCGACGTCACG